>JBIHZT010000133.1:0-8135 GCA_044240265.1 Luteolibacter sp.
AGCTCGTCGCCCGCGGACAGCTCCTTAAGCAAATCCTGCATCTGCTCGCGATTTTCCAAAACGGTGCCGTTGAGTTTCAGCAAAATATCGCCCTCCTTGATTCCCGCGACTTCCGCCGGGCTTTTGTTGCCGACTTTGGTCACCCGCAGTCCACCCTTCTCCCGCGACTCGGTCGCCAACCCGAGAAAGCCGTTTCCCTTCACCGGTTTTTCCGCATACGGGCCCTCGCCGATGAACTCCCCCTTCAACATCCCCTCCCAGTTCGCGATGAATTCCGTCATCGGAACGTGCATGTTCACCTGCAATTGCTGCCCTACCCGCGAGTGAATGCCCACCAATTTTCCAGATAGATCGAATAGTGGCCCGCCCGAATCCCCGCCGATCAACATGCAGTCCGACTGAAACGTCGAGCTCGCGATCCGCACCAGCCGACCCAGCCTCACTACCGATCCCCGTTCCTTGTCGAATCCCCCCGAGTGCCCCAGCGAGAACACCCAGTCACCCAACCGCGTCGTCTCCGCCCGGTCCATTTCCACGAACGGATAGGTCCCATTCTCCAAAATCCGCACCATCGCCGCATCCTTGTCCGCCACCAGACCGAGCGTTTCCGCCTTCAGCCGCGTGCCGTCTTCCAGGATCACCGTCACCTTCTTTTTCACCCCCGTCGCCACGTGCGCCGCCGTTAAAATCAAGCCGTCTTCGGAAACAATCACGCCTGTCCCCGAGCCCTCCTTGATCTCGATGCACACCGTCGCCGCCCGCGCCTTCGGCAGCGCCTCGCCTACCGCTTTCTGAATCGTCTCCAAGTCCTTCCGGCTCTCCGGGGCCTTCAGATCGTTCACATACTCACGCCCTTGGAGAGATGGGAAAGCCAAGGCCAGCGTCAGGAAAATCCATGAAAACTTCATCATGTCGGATAGCGGCACGCTATCGGCATCCCGTCTCCCGCGCAACTCATGCCTGCGTCAGCTTGCGAAATAGTCCGATCCATTCCCGTCCCGCCCGTCCCGGAAACGCCGCTTGCGGCACCCAGCCATCCAGCCGCTCGAACCACGGCGAAAACCACGCGTCCAACTCCTCCACCGTCACCCCGAACGGCGGCCCCTGCGCCTCCTCGTCCGGGTCAAACGGAGTCAGGAAAAACACCCCCGCCAACAAACCGCCGTCCGCCAGGCAACCCGCCGCCGCCTCCGCGTAACGCTTCCGATCACCCGGATCGATCGCACAAAAGCACGTATGCTCCCAGATCGCCGAAAACTTCCGCCCCACCCGCCACTCCGGATCGAGAAAATCTCCAAGCTCGTAACTCTCCACCCCCGCTCCCGGAAACTCACGCGCCCGCGCCACCGCCGTCGGCGCAAGATCCACGCCCACCAACGGGATCCCCAGCACACCGAGCGCCCGCACATCATGCCCGAATCCACAGCCCGGCACCAGGATCGGTCCCCTCCCCCAATCCACCGGTCTCCCCAGCAGCTCTAGCAACGGCGGCGACGGCTGCCCTTTTTCCCACGGCATGTCCCCCGTCTGATAGCGGTTTTCCCAATCGGTCATGACGGAATTTTCTCCGCCAACCGCCATCATGCAAGCATCTTGCAAACCGAGTCGCCTCCGCCAAACGACTGCGGCGGTTCAATTGAGTGGCGCCACATTCCGGCGACTACGGCTTCGAGGCGATCAAAGTTCTCCTCATTGGAAATCGGCCCCAAGTCGACCAGGAAATCATCGGTTAATACGAGTTCGCATTCCGCGAAACCCAAAACGAATCAGGTGTTTCGCAGACGCATTCCCCGGAGCCTTGGAGTGGTGCGTGCGGCTCGACCTGCCAAGAGGACGCATCACTCATTGGTTACCAAATTACGAAGGGGTTAGAAATCCGTTGGCTGGTGCGATTTTGTATGTATTCATGGGCATCGGTATTTCAAAATATTTTTCCAATAGTGCAGGGCGATGGCTGGCGACACGGCAGTATTCATGGATTTCTCATGGAATCCGGTGATTCCGTCCCTGTCCACGGGATGGTTTTAACCCTGCGGCCGACTACACACCACCCGGACGTTTCCGTTGATAGGTTCGGCTTGATGGATCAGGTTTTCATCCCTCCTGAGGCCAGATCGGCAAGTCGGATCAACGACCGCTTGCTCAAATCGTCCAGCGGCGTCGCCTGACTCGATCACCGCAGGGATGTCCCGCGAACCTGGTTTTCGATTGCAAGAAGCCAAACTTGAAGCCGGTAAAATGATAAATAACAGAGCTGGCGGAATTTTCAATTCATACACTTCTTTTCACCCTTGCTGTAAGCAATGCCAAAACGGAGATGGCCGCCGCGTCCTCATCGGTATAAGTCTGCATATCCGTGGTTCAATCGTGAATCCCACATGCATGCGCAATCTACATTACCTGGTGGCCGTTTCCGATGGTGATCGTCGCACGCTTTAGGAGAACTTGGCACCCATGACAACGGGTTTGGTTTTAGAAAACGTTGTTAACTCAAAGCCCAATCCGATGAAATTCCGATCATATCGTCTGTTTTTTAATTTTCCACGCCGCTCCTTGCCGCAGTCCTTCTGCCACTTGCCGCAGGCTGCTCCGCATTCGGGCAGTCCACCTACACTACCGGGGCTTCCAACATGATGAGTTCGGTGCTCGGTGGTATCTGGCCGAACACCGACCCACCCACCGCACCGCAGACGACCTACTACAACGCCATCGACTTCGAGACCAGCAATGCCTCGCTGCTATGGGTTGACCGGGACGTTTCCTTCAGCTCGTCCACGCTCACCTCGGTATTCACTTCCACGAGCTTCACCTCCACCGGCGTGCGTGTGGCGGCCTCCCTGCTCGGCACCAACGAAATGCTCACTCCTGTCGCCGGCCGGGAGTTTGCGGTGCAGAATCTCGCGCTCAACAACGTAGATCTCGACACCGGTTCCGGGGGTAGCGGTGACGTGTTGCTCATGATCCAGGCCCGCAACGGCGGAGACATGACTCTCGCGCTCAACAACTCGTCCATCACCGGCAGCCTGACGCCCCATTTTTACCAACCTTCCCAGCTCAATTTCAACGTCAGCGGGAGTTCCGGGATCACCGGCTGGAGAGGTGCCCTATCTTCGGTGACGGCGCTCAATGTCGCTCCGGGAGGCAGCTTGCGGATCAAGAACAGTGGTGACTTGGGCAGCGGCGCGCTCCCGACAGAGACGCTCTATTTCGCCCGGTTCAACAACCAGGCGAAGTTCAACAACGCATCCCTCGTCATCGATGCCTCCAATTTATCGTGGGGCAAGGCTCCTCTGACGGGCGATCCGAAAAGCTCGATGACGTTCACCAGCAACTCGAGCCTTCAGCTCACCGGCACGAACTCCAAGCTCACCACGGATGACATCGTGCTGCAAAACAGCGCCCTCACCATGGCCAACAACACCCGGATGAACCTGCGCGGAATCCTGACGCTCGACAACAGCACCGCCAACATCGGATCCGGTGCCGTGGCGGATGTGCTGGAAGTCATCGTCAAAGGTGCTTCCACAGCGACACTCACCGGGCAGGGGCTCTATAGCTCGTTCATTGATCTTCGTGCCAACCCCGGCTCAAGCCTAACCATCGCAGGTGGTGGGGAGTTAACCGTATTAGGGGGGGCTGGTGGTGCCAGCAGGATCTATTTCCCTCAATCAGGCACCGGCAGCTCCCTCCACGTCACGGACGACGCCTATCTCGTGACTCGGGGTTCGTTGACTGATGTCTATCGAAACTCCACTCTCACCACGGGCTCCACCGCCAGCATCGATATCCAAAATGAAAGCGGCCTAGGGATACATGAAGGAGCCACCATCACCAATCAGGGCCTGCTCACCGTGCAAAGCGGCGGCGAGCTGCAGATTTTCGGGAATAGCAACATTGGTGGTACGGGCACCCTCAATTTGAACGCGAAGCTGTCATTCGGGCAGGTCCATCCGGGGCAGAACTCGCTCACCACGGCCAACGAACTGAATTTCGGTTCGGACGCCCTGGTTATCATTGGCTTCGACTCCACCGCCCGGCTCAACGACTTCATCACCGCCAATGGCACGCTCTCCCTCGGCACCCTGGCCAAGCTGCAGCTAAAGATCTACAATGACCAGGAGCTGCCCCTCAACATCAAGTTCAAGCTGCTGGACTACTCGGACAGCATGGCACCTCTCGATAAATTCAGCCAATTCGAGGACCTCCCCGACGGCTCCGTTTTCAGCGCCGGTCTCAACACCTTCCAGATCAACTACAACGACGCCACCTACGAGGCGGGAAATGCCAGCGTCATCACGCTGACGACCGTCCCCGAGGTTTCACCCGGCTTGCTGGCCGGACTCGGCGCGGTGATTGCGCTGACCGGCCGCCGCAGAAGGCACGCGGCGAATTGATTTTCAATCCGGCCGAGACCGCCGAGACCGCCACCTTTCGGAAAATTTCACCATGAAACACACCACCGCCACCCGTCTGCTCCAAGTCTTCGCCTTGGCCTCGCTCATTGCCGCCCCGCTCGCCTCCGCAGCGGATGAGGCCGCGCCAAAGCCCGGCTTTAACAAGAAACTCTCACTCCAAGGCATCACCTTCCATGTTACTTGCGCCAACAAGGGCTCTATCAACCACGTGCAGATCCAGCCGAAGGGTCTCACCGCGGACAACGCACCGATCAAAACGGATGTGGACGGCTCCGTGACCGGAGCGGAAGTCGCCGATCTCAATGCCGACGGCTCGCCGGAGATTTATATTTTCACTCAGAGCGCGGGCAGCGGCTCCTACGGTAATGTCATCGCCTATGCCGCCAATCAGAACAAATCCCTGAGCAGGATCACGCTTCCAGAGCTGTCGGAGCACAAGAAGGCAGCCACAGGCTATCAGGGGCACGATGAATTCGCCATCGTGGAAAACCGCCTGGCACGCCGCTTCAAGCTCTATGAAGTAAAGGACACCAACTCCAAACCCACTGGTAAAGTCCGCCAGATCTCCTACCGCCTTCAAGCCGGAGAAGCCGGATGGATCTTACGCGCGGAGCCGTTCACCGACATCTGATTCCATCCTCTCATCCAGCTCACCCACGCCCATGTATTTAAAATCCATCAATGCCGCATCCGTCGCGCTCCTGCTTGCCGGCTGCGCCACCAGTCCCGGTCTCAAAACCTTCCGCACTCTCGATTCGAACAGTGATGGTGAAGTCACCGAGCACGAGTTCGCATCGAACATCAGCACCCAGTCCTTCCAACTTCTCGACGCCAACGCAGATGCCGGAATCAGCGAGGCGGAATGGAAGACCAAGGAAGCAGGAACCTCCTCGCCCGCTCTCTTCCGCGCAATGGATACGGACCACAATGGTGAGGTCAGTTCTTCCGAGTTCTCCGACGCGCCCGGCAGCAGGAAGCGCCGTGAGATTCAAGGCATCTTCCACACCTTGGACCGAGATCACGACGGGGGCCTCAGCTGGCCTGAAGTCTCCGGTTCCTGATCAACCATCATTTTTCGACCCGCCATGAAATTCACAACACTTCCCCGCATCACCGCCCCTGTCATCGCCGCCGCTTTGGCCATGCCCGCCCATGCCGATTCCTATTACGGATACCAGGAACAAGATCATCACGGAGAGAAACACCACATCAGCAACACGGAGAAAGCCGTCGCCGGAGTGCTCGTTGCCGGCCTCGCCGTCGCCGCCGCCAAGGCAGCCTCGCAGAACCATCAAGCCACCGCTCATCAAATCAATTACGCGCAGCCCCAGGCCGTCGGCGGCGGGCATGACAATACCGTCATCGTCAGAATTCGCGGAGTGGACGGCGGCCCGGTTCCGATCTATCTGCGCCGTTCCGGAAATGGCTTTGTCGGCCCGCGCGGCGAATACTACGCAGCCCTTCCAAATGCCCAATCCCTGGGCGATGTCTATGGCCCCGGACCGCAGCCAGCCGCGGAGCCGCAACCCGTGGTCCACGTCGAACAAGGCCGTGTCGTCGTCATCCGCGGCGGCAGGATCTTGTGCGTCCTGCGGCCCGCCATGCCCAACATCGAACAGTTCCGGCTCACCAATCACGACCAGCAACTGGTCGTGAAATCGCGTGGCGGCCATGGCCCCTCGACGGTGGAACTCTTCAATCTCAGCAACGGAACAATAAATGACAAAGTCCTTGGATTCGCCATCCGCAAGGGCCAGCCCAAATGGGCCAAAGGCATGGAAGATTAAAAATCCAGCCCCAGTGGCTGCGCTAAAAATTGCGCAAATGACTACTTTTACGGCGATTTCCAAACATCCATCCAATGGCGGAGAGGGTGGGATTTGAACCCACGGTAGCTGTTACACTACGTCTGATTTCGAATCAGGTGCCATAGACCACTCGACCACCTCTCCTTGAACGGGGCGGAAAAATGGTGGTTGAGTCCGAGTTTGTAAAGCTCCCAATTTCACTTAATCCGGGAAAACAATCGCCCGGTGGCCGTCGATGATGGTGCGGTCGTGGACGTGGAAACGGATCCCCTTGGCCAGCGCGATCCGCTCGCACTGGCGGCCCAGGCGGACGAGATCGTTTGGGGTGTGGAAGTGTTGCACGCGATCGACTTCCTGCTCGATGATGGGTCCGGCGTCGAGTTCCGCCGTGACGTAGTGGCAGGTGGCGCCGATGAGTTTCACGCCGCGCTCGTAGGCTTGTTTGTAGGGATTCGCACCGATGAAGGCGGGGAGGAAACTGTGGTGGATGTTGATGATCCGCCCGAAGTAGGCCCTGCAGAATTCATCCGGAATGATCTGCATGAAGCGCGCGAGGACGATCAGCTCGACGTCCTGCTCGGCGATCATTTGTTGGATCCGGGCGAAGCCGGGCTCGCGGTTGGTGCCGTCCATGTCGATTTCATGGAACGGGATGCCGGCCCGCTCGGCGATGCCACGGCAATTGGGGCGGTTGCCGATGATGGAGGTGATTTCGATGGGAAGCTCGTCGAGCTCGGCGCGCCAGAGAATTTCGTTGAGGCAGTGGTCGGTCTTGGTGACGAGCACGGCGGTCTTCATGCGGTAGGGCAGACGCCGGAAATGCCAGTTCGCCTGCAGGGAGCGCCCAAGCGTGCCGAAACCATCGATGAAATCCTGAACATCGACGTCCAAGTCCATGGTTTCGATTTCGAGGCGGGCGAAGAATTTTCCGCCGAGTTTGTCAGAGAATTGGGCGAATTCGACGAGGTTTCCGCGATGTCCTGCGACGTAGTTGGCGACTTTGGCCACGATGCCCGGTTGATCGGCGCAACTGAGCTTGAGGATTAATCCGGGACGGGACATGAGAGGCAAGGTTGCATGACCGGCATCCCGGCGTCAACCGTCGCCGAAGCGGGGCGATCAAGGACGCTGGGTAGAGGCATCCGTCAGCGCGGGCGCGGGTTTCTCGCGAGGTTCCGTCAAGGGTTGGACCGGCTTTACCCGGGTCACCCAGACGGGGGCGTGGGCAGGGTCCAGAGAGACCGGTGGGCGCGATGAAAGTGTGAGCAGCAGCAATGAAAAAAGCATCGTGGAAAACGCACCTGCCAAGCCGGCCAGCCACCAGCGGTGAGCGCCGTGGTGCGGCTCTCCGATGCCGGATTCCACAAGGACCGGTGGCGTGGCCCGCCGGGAGATGGCGGGGGTCACCCGCAGCGGGGTTTCCGCAACGCGCGCCGGAGGATTGTTCGGGAGCTGCCAGCCGGCGAAATCAAGATCATCAGCCGCGAGGGCGAGATCTTCGTGGCAAGCCGCGCTTCGCAGCTGCCTGGGGCCGTTGATGAGGGCCAGCACGACCGCTTCATCCACGAATCCCTCACGCTCCATCTGGAGCGAGCCGGATGGATCGTTAGTCCGGATGGAGGGAAGAGCACTGAGTCTGAGCGGGTTCATGAGCAGTTAATTTGGTAAACCTGCTATCGTTAAAATCGGGAAAGGTCAATTTCTAATGTTTCCAAAGTAAATTCACAAATGCCTGATTCCGGGCGCGTTGGGCAATGCCAGGACAGCCCGACGCTTGGTGTTGCAATCACGATGGTTTGCGTCAAGACTCTGGTGACAGACATGCCATCCAGGACACCTGATGATTTACTGCTGCTGATTCGCTGCCCGTCCTGCGGGCAAAGGTTCAAGGTCGGCGAGGATTTGCGCGAAC
>JBIHZT010000134.1:0-8092 GCA_044240265.1 Luteolibacter sp.
GTCGGTGCGGGCGAGGGGGAGCTGGTGCTTTTCTGCCAGGGCAGCTCGGCCCGTGCCGCGCAGGGGCTCAAGCTCATTCCCGTCGATGCCGCCATCGTGGCGATCATCGACCGCGTGGAAGTCCACGGCAAGACGCTCTACAAAGGCGGATAGATTTTCCGTCCCACCCATTTTCCAATTTCCTGAATGAAAACTCTCGATCCAGAAACACTTCGCTCCGTCGTGGAATCCGTCGTCGCCCGACTTGCCACGACTAACGGACAAGCCGCACCCGCGCCGGTCGCTGCGCCCGCCAAGTCATCCTGTGGCTGCGGATGCGCCGGGGACTCCGGAAGACGCGGAGTCTTCACCTGCGTGGATAAGGCCGCGCAAGCCGCGCTCGACGCGCACCTCCAGTTGAAAAAACTCGGAGTCGCCGGCCGCGCCAAGGTCATCGAGATCGTCAAGGGACTTGCCGTAGCGAATGCCGAGCCATGGGGCCGCTTCGAAATGGAAGAGACCAAGATCGGCCGTCTCGATCACAAGATCGGCAAGCTTCTCATTACCAAGAACGTCCCCGGCACCGAGTGGCTCCAGCCTTACGCGATGAGCGGCGACGGTGGCATCACTTTGGAAGAATATGCTCCGTTCGGAGTCATCGGTGCGATCCTTCCTGTCACGCACTCGGTTCCGACCCTAACTGGCAACGTCATCAACATGGTGGCCGCTGGAAATTCGATCGTTTTCAATCCGCATCCCGGTGGTGCCCGCAGCGCCGCCATGGCCGTGCGCGCTTACAATGACGCGATCCACCGCGAGATCGGCATCGACAATATCATCACCACCATCGAGTCGCCGAGCCTCGAATCCTTCGACCTGCTCTGCAAAAACCCATTGGTTTCCCTGCTCGCCATCACCGGCGGTCCGGCAGTGGTCAATGCCGCGATGAAGTCCGGCAAGCGCGCCATCTGCGCCGGTCCTGGAAATCCGGTGGTCGTCGTCGACGAGACCGCCGATCTGGCCCGTGCCGCCCGCAACATCATCGAAGGCGGCGCTTTCGATAACAACCTGCTTTGCATCGGTGAAAAAGTCGTATTCGTCGTGGGTTCCGTGTTCAACCGTTTCTGTGAGGAACTCACCAAGGCCGGTGCCGCCCGCCTCAATGCGCAGGAGCTTGAGCGCCTCACCGCCGCGGCATTCAATATCAAGCCCGGTGAGGGCGGGGGATGTTCCCATGCTTCGGTGAACCGCGCGCTCGTCGGTGCGGATCCAAGCGTTCTAGCACAACACGCCGGAGCTACCATCCCTGCGGGCACACAGCTTCTTTTCGCTGAGACTGATGCCGATCATCTGTTCGTGCAGGAAGAGCAAATGATGCCGATGATGCCGATCGTCTCGGTTCCCGACTTCGAAACCGGCGTGCGCGAGGCGAAGCGCGCCGAGCACAACTACCGCCACTCCGCCATCATCCACACCAAGGACGTTGATCACATGACCTACATGGCCAAGGAAATGGACACCACCATCTTCGTGAAAAACGGTGCGTCCGTCGCCGGCCTCGGCCTCGGCGGCGAGGGTTATCTTTCCTACTCCATCGCCACCACGACCGGCGAGGGGATCACGACTCCCAAGACCTTCACCCGCGTCCGCCGCTGCGTGCTCGTCGAAAACCTCCGCATTATCTAACCTGATGTTTCTCGCTCAAGTCGTCGGCCACGCGGTCAGTAGTTTCTCCCATCCCTCGCTGAAGGGGTGCAAGATGCTGCTCTGCCAAGCCCTCGACCCCGAGCACGGCCTTACCGGCGCGCCGATGGTCGCAATCGATCTGTTTGGAGCGGGACTTCATTCCAAGGTTTTCGTTTCAACCGACGGTCTCGCCGCCCGCCACATCGTCCACGATCCTAAATCGCCGATCCGCAATTTCATCCAAGGTGTTGTCGATTAATTCCTAATATGCGCGTAGCCCAAGTCATCGGTCGAGTGACCCTGAGTATCCAGGATCCATCCTTCAAGGGTGGTCGCTGGCTCATGGTCAATCCGCTGGATGCCGGGCAGTTCAACGACGCGTGCGGCAAGACTCCGGCGCATTCCGCCCAGTCGTCGTTTGTCGCTTATGACAATATGGGCGCTGGTGAGGGTGACATCGTAGGCATCGTCGAGGGAGCCGAAGCCACCGCGCCTTTTGATTTTCCCATTCCCATCGACGCCATCACCGTCGCCGTTTTCGATTCACTCTCGTACGAACCACCTCTTTCCGATTCCTAACCGCTGAAACCAATGAGTAACAAAGTCTTCACTGCCGCTGATATGGAAGCCCACCTGAAATCCGGCAAATCCGCCGCGGATCTTCCGAAAGGCGCGATCCTGACTCCTTCCGCCAAAGACGTGCTGCGTGATGGCATCGGTCCGGTCCGTGCCGGTGGCTCGTCCAGTGCGGTCGCGCCCGCCGCTTACTCCGAGCCGATTCTTCCGGATTACGAGTTCAATTGGACCCCGGGTCAGGATCCGAAGACTCCGGCGGAAATCCAAGCGTTCTTCCATTCTCCCGCCATCGTCGAGCTCAAGCAGCGCATGGTCGATATCGGCAAGCGCATGTGGGCCCGCGAATACACCGACGGCAACGGCGGGAACCTCACCATCCGCGTGGGTAACAATCTGGTTCTCTGCACCCCGACTCTCGTTTCCAAAGGCTTCATGACCCTCGAGCAGATGTGCCTGGTGGACATGGAAGGCGTGCAACTCGCCGGAAAATACAAGCGCACTTCCGAGTGCATGACGCACCTTGCGATCATGAAGCGCCAGCCCAAGGCAAAGGCCTGCTGCCACGCCCACCCGCCGCACGGCACCGCCTTCGCCGTCGCCGGCGTCCAGCCGCCGACCTGCATGATCCCCGAGGCGGAAGTCTTCCTCGGCCAGATCGGTCTCTCCAAGTATGAAACTCCCGGCACGCCTGCGAATGCCGTCGCCGTCGGCGATGCCGCTGTCGATCACATGGCCGTGCTGATGGTGAACCATGGTGTCATTACCTGGGGCAAGGATATCGAAGACGCCTACTGGAAGATGGAGAACGTGGAGTCCTACTGCAAAACCATCTGGGTCGCCTCTCAGCTCAACGGTGGCAAACTTCTCACCATCACCAGCGGCCAGGCCAAGGAACTCATCGCCCTGCGCAAGGTGCTCGGCATGGAAGACAAGCGCGCCAACTGGCAGGAATGCCAGCTCTGCGACAACGCGGACTTCAGCCCCGGCACCGTCTGCCAGATTCCCGACAAGACGCCTTCCAGCGATAGCGGCAAACTCGATCCGGAAGCTGAAAAACTCGTCAAGATGCTCACCGAGCAAATCCTGGCGGCGGTGAAGTAATTCGATAGCAACCCCGGAGACCGCTCATCGCATGAATCGCTCCGGCCGTCGTCGTTTTCCGCTAGGGCAGCAGGTCCGTGTAGGTTCCCGGATCGCTGCCGGGGATTTCGATCGCGCCGCAGTTCTTCGCGTAGAATTCCTTCGGTCCCACGCCGCCGATGACCGCGTAGGCATAGCCGATGTCGCGCAGGCCTTCCAGAGCTTTGAACAGAAGCGCCTTCCCCAGACCGAGCCCGCGTGCCTCCTCGGAGACGCCGGTCGGACCGAAAAATCCGCGTTGGGTCGTTTCATAACAGGCGAAGCCGAGGATCTGCTTGTCCCGCGTGGCGATGAAGCAGGAAATCGGCTGGCGGGTCATCGCGACCTCCACCTCGCTCACCCATTTTTCCGAGAAGTTCGCCTTGGCGAAATTGGCCACCGTGTGTTTTTCAAACGCCCTCGCCCTGCGAAGCGTCACTCCCTTTTCCGCCACGCCCTGATAAAGGGCGGTGGACTCGGGCAAATCATAAAGGCGCACCAGCATATCGATCATGCGGGTAGTAAAATCGCCCTCTGGCGCGGGGGGAAGCCGCATTTTTCCGGACCTGTCATTTCCCCGTTCGTTCCCATCTAACTATTCATTTTCTGCCCAAACCTCCGCAAATCAGGCCGCTGGCTTCATTCCATTGTCTTGTCTGTTGACCTCATTCTCCCAACCCCATAACCTGTCCCCGATTCCTGTATTTTAAATCATGAAAGCTCCTATTACCGTCTCCATCACCGGCGCGGCTGGCCAAATTGGCTATGCCCTTCTTTTCCGCATCGCATCCGGCTTCGTCTTCGGCCCGGACCAACCGGTCAATCTTCGTCTGATCGAGATCGAGCCCGGCCTTCCGGCGCTTGAAGGCGTCATGATGGAACTCGACGACTGCGCTTTCCCGCTGCTCAACGAAGTCGTCGGCACCGCCGATCTTAACGTCGGCTTCAAGGATGCCAACTGGTGCCTGCTCGTCGGCTCCGTGCCGCGCAAGGCGGGAATGGAGCGCGGCGACCTGCTCGGCATCAACGGCAAGATATTCACCGGCCAAGGCAAGGCGATCGCCCGCAACGCCGCCAAGGATGTCCGCGTGCTCGTCGTCGGCAACCCCTGCAACACCAACGCTCTGATCGCCATGAACAATGCCGAAGGCGTGCCTAACGACCGCTTCTTCGCCATGACCCGGCTCGATGAGAACCGCGCCAAGAGCCAGCTTGCCAAGAAGGCCAGCGTCCACCAGTCGAAGGTCACCAACCTCGCCATCTGGGGCAATCACTCCGCCACCCAGTATCCGGATTTCACCAATGCGAAGATCAACGGCCGCCCCGTGGGCGACGTGATTTCCCATGTCGAGTGGCTCAAGGGTGATTTCATCACCACGGTCCAACAACGCGGAGCCGCCATCATCAAGGCCCGCGGCGCGTCGTCCGCCGCCTCTGCTGCGAATGCCGCCTTGGACACCGTGAAGAGCCTCATCACCCCGACACCTGCCGGCGACTGGCATTCCGTCGCGGTCTGCTCGGATGGTTCCTACGGCATTGAAAAAGGCCTGATGACATCCTTCCCGATCCGCACCCTCGAAGGTGGCAAATGGGAAATCGTGCAAGGTCTCCCGATCGACGCCTTCAGCCAACAGCGCATTGACGCCACCATCAACGAGCTCAAGGAAGAGCGCGATGCGGTGAAGGACCTGCTTCCGAAGTAAGCTTGTAAGCTCCAACCGCGGCGGCCTGTGTCCGTCGCAAAACTGAAAATCCCCTGCCGCTGGAGAGCGGCAGGGGATTTTTCGTGCGGGAAATGGGGTTTTGGGAAATCGGGTTGGAGTCCCTGATCAATGTTTCAGCACTGGATCGCACAGCGAATAGAGCAGTGAGGTGGATTCCGACTGAAGGTCTTGGGACGCCCGCTCCCCCTGCGTGAGGGGGAGCGGGTGTCACAAGATGCCGTTTCAGATTCGGAATTGCCAAAGCGCTTCCACCTCGCGGTCACGCCATGCGGGACGGCGGGACATCGGGTCTTGTAACGTCCGGATCGCCTTGCGGCCACCCGTCGTGAGAAAGCTCTCGCAGTCGATGGTAACGACGTCGAGGCCCATGTAGTAGGTGCCGTGAAGAGTCACGACGGATTCCTCACCCCACGTTTCCGCGAGGTGTTCCTTGAGCAGGAGCGCCTCTTTTCTTCCCAAAAACAGGAAAGCGGGAGTTTCTCCGTCTGCGCACTTGGAGCGAATCAGATCCGACACTGCCTCGCCGTCCCAGATGTCCTGGAAGGACAACTCGGACGGCACGGTAGAGATGTCGGGATACGGTGCCTGGTATTCTTTAATGTTCATTTGTGGTGTATGGGTGTCGGTCTCAGGATTAGCAGCCACTGTGCCAGCGCCCGGCGTGAGAGCCGTTCAGACTTTCCGTGGCAGGGATTGGCGGCGCTTTCTGTTATCGTTAGCCAGTCCGCTTCGTCGTCATAACCGGAGCAATGACAAGGGGTCGAACTACTTAAGCACCCTGAATCATTCCCAATCGCCGGGCAAATGGCGGACGGTGACTTTTTTGGAACAATCGTGCCAAGACTGTGTCAGGCGACGCGCCGGTGAGCGGAAAAACGCCGGAAATCAGCCGGTGTCCCCGTGATTACGGGACCTCCAGCGAGAGCGTGTCATACATGACGTGGAAACTCGGTCTGTGCGTGCGTGATTGGACGAGAGTGAAGGTGTTTTTCCTTTTACCGTCGAATTTCCCGGCCCACGGACCGGTGGTGAGCTGGACGATCTCGGCGATGTCGGTGGGCTTCGCGCGGGCGAAGTCGGCGGCGGTGGGGCATCTTGCGGAAACGCAGGCGATCAACACAGATGGTGTCTAGCAAATCAGACGGCGGTTTCCAAACCATGCGCCACTCGCCGAACTTGGTGGCGGGGTAACTGGCGGGATGGCGGACGACGGCGTAGGTGTGGAGGCCGCTGAGACCGGCGCGGAGGACGTAGCGGATTTCGATATCGACGGCCTGGATCTGGGATTTCCAGGTTTGGGTCATGGCGATGTCGATGAGTGCGGTGATGGACGCGGAAGGCGCAGCCGGAAGCCGATCCAGCCGGAGTAGCTGGCCTGTGCGATGGGGAAGAGCGGGCTTAAACCTTGGACTGCTTTTTTATTGGGCCGAGCCGCGGAGGAAACCTCGGTTTGGAAGACCGTTGGCGGCGGTGAGGCGGAACGTTTTGAAAACGTAGCCGGATTTCGGGCTGCCGGTGCCAAGGTGTGGGATGACTTCGGTGACGGGGCTGGTGAAGTTGGCGAGATCGGTGCTGCCTTCGATGCGGTAGGTGATGCCGTCGATGAGCGGGGAGAGAAGGTCGGGGCCGTCGGCGGCGAAGGTGGTGCCGGTGCGGACTTCGAGGGTGAGGGTGAAATCGGGCAAGGAGTCGCCGTTGGCGTCGGTAGTGCGGAGTTGGCGCTGACCGTTGTCGGTGGCTGAGGTGGGATTTCCTCCAAAGGCGAATTCTCCGAGGTTGGTATGGCCGTCAAAGTCCGGGTCGGCGGTGGGGAGTTTTTGCTCGGTGGTGAGGCCGGGGAATGTATCGATCCAAGAGGTGAAACCGGAGGGTCCGGCGGTGGTGACGGTGAGGGAGCCGGTGCCGGCGATGCGGCTGGAGGAGTTGGCGGAGTTATAGGTTCCGATCGGTTGCCAGACGCCGTTGATGCGGAGGGCGGTGATGGTTTGGGAGGATGAGAGGCTGAGCGCGCCGGCGTCGAGCATCAGGGTGAGGGAGGGGGCCAGGGCGCTGCTGCTGGAAAGGGTGAGTGTGCCGGTGCCGGATTTGGCGAGGGTGAGATTGCCGGTGATGACGCCGGAGTAGGTTTGGGCGGTGGATTGGTTGAGGGTGAGCGTGGCGGCGGTGGCAGAGGAGTTGGTAACCGTGCTGACCTGGGTGGCGTTGTTGCTGGTGCGTTTGAGGCCAGCGAGAGTTTGCGGGAAACCATTGAGGTCGAAGGTGGTGTTGTCCGTGATGGCGGCAGAGCCGACGTCGATGATGGCGGTGGCGGGGAGGGTGTTGGCGGCACCGAGTTTGAGATTTCCTCGGACGATGGAGATGTTTCCGGTGAAGTTGTTGGCTCCGGATAGGACGGTGGTGCCGAGGGTGCTGCCGGAGCCGGAGCTGAGGGAGATGTTTTGGTTTGCTCCGCTACCGAGGATGGGGCCGGTGATGTTGAGAGTGCCGCTGGTGCCTGCGCCGAGGCGGCCGGTGGCATCGCCGAGGGTGATGGAGCCGGTCCAGGTGGCGGTGGCGGAGGAACTGGTGGTGAGCGAGCCGCTGTAGCTGCCGGTTGAGCCTCCATTGTTGGTTCCGGTGCCGCGGATGGTGATGAGTTTGCCGGTGATGGTGATGCCGTCGGCGAGGAAGAGGGCAGTGCCGTTGCCAACCACGTCGATGCCGGTCGTGTTGCCGAGGGCGTCATTGTGGGCGATGACGAGTGAGCCGGAGGTGGAGGCAAGTGTGGTGGCTCCGCCGTAGGTGTTCGCGCCGGAGAGGGTGGCGATGTTGGTGTAAAGACTGCCGGGTTTGGTGAGGGTGGATGAGGCTCCGCCGATGCGGGCGGAAATGGTGCCGGTGGTGAGGGAGTAGGAGGTGGCGGTTAGTAGGCCGCTGGTGCCGGAGATGGTGCCGGAACTGAGAGTGAGTGCGGCGACGGTGTCGGAGAAGGTTTGGAGGTCGAGCGTGCCGCCGTTGAGGGTGAGGTC
>JBIHZT010000135.1:0-8087 GCA_044240265.1 Luteolibacter sp.
CCCGCGACGTGTCTGATTATCCGGTCAAGCGGCTTGGGCGGGACTACCCGGTCGTGCTGTTGGCTCTCGTCGCGATGGGAGTCTATTGCCTTGCACGGTGGGGAGGTTCCACCGCCCTGCAGATCATCGGGCTGGGGATGTTGGCCGCCGCCTGGTTGTCGCGGTTGTTTTCGGCGAGGCGGATGGGTGGGCTTGTGTGTCTGATCGGGTTGATCTGTCTTCCGCTGTCTTTTCTGCAGGGGAACCTGTTGCTTTTGTTGCAGCGCTTGGCCGCGGAGATGGCCTCGTGGTTGCTGGACTTCGGAGCGGTGGCGCATTTGCGCCAAGGGGTGGTCCTGGAGTCCGGGCGGGGGTCGTTGTTTGTGGAGGAGGCGTGCAGTGGGATGCAGTCATTGCTTACCGGCCTGGTCGTGGCGCAGATTTACTTTTGCTGGTATCGCAAAGGGTTGGTTTTTTCGTTGGTGGGTCTTGTGTGTTGCAGTGGGTTCCTGCTGCTGGGGAACAGCCTGAGGATCTTCTTCATCGCCTGGCTTTACATCGCGCACGGGATCGACTGGACGAAAGGCTGGCTTCATGAGTTGAGCGGGTTGACGGTCTATTTGTTCGTGCTGGCGCTGCTGCCCAGTCTCAGGGTTTTGCTGGAATGGATCTTCAGTCGATTTACCGGATGGTGGTCTCCTTGGAAATCAATGAGGGATGAGACACCGGGCGGGTTGCCGGAAACGGCTGGCTCAGGATACAAGCCGCTTGCCGCGCTGTTGATTCTCTTGGGGCTCGTTTCCTTGCCACTGCGTCTCGCGCTGTGCGGCATGCTGCTGGCCGGGGTTGGGGAGGTGGTCTTTTTGAAAGAGCCGAAGGTCGCGGCGGGTCCGATCGATACCCGTGGGTTGCCCCGCCTCGCGGCAATCGATCTTCCTGCCGAACTGGCAGGCTGGCGGAAAGATCCCGGGGCAAGCGAGGTGAGCGTGATCGAAAAATTCGCGTTGGACCAACATGTCTGGACCTTTCACAAGGGGACGGCGACGGCTTGGGTCGCGGCGGATCTTCCCTATGACCACCTCCACCCGCTGCGCGATTGTTATATCAACCGCGACTGGGTGATCAAGCGGGAGGGGTCGACGGCCATCGGGACTGGCGGGAAATTCTCTTACCTCGAGCTGCTCTCGAAAGAGGGGGCGCGGCAGCCCATGTTGGTTTGTTATGACAATTACGATCTCAAAAGCCGTCGCTATGTCGGCGGCCCGCCGGATCGGATCGCCTCGCGGTGGAGCATGTTGTCGGAGCGGCTGAAGGGGGAGCGCGCCAAGGCTCCGGAGAGCGAAGGCCCCTACTGCCAGGTTCAGGTGGTGCAGGCCGGGGTGACCGGATTCGATTCTCCCGAGGGCGTCCAGGCCGTGGAGTTGCTGAACGCGGCGCGGGATTACCTGGCAGGTCAACTTCTCATCACCCCCGACCGTTGATTCCATCATGAAGCCGTCCGCCCACCGTTCAGCGCCTGCATCCGCGGGATTTGCCAAAAGGCTGCTAGGCAGCCGGCTGATGCCGATGCTCCCCGCCTTGCTGGCCTTTTGTTTCACCCTCGTGGTCTTCGTGGCGGCGGTATTGGGCATCTCCAAGCCGACTGCGGAGGACTTCCAGAGGCGCGCGGCTGCAGCGCTTCAGGCCGGCGATTTCGACAAGGCTGTCATCCTGCTGCGGCGGCAGCTGATTGCCGATCCTGCCGCCATGGAGCCCCGGTTGCGGCTACTGGAGGCCTTCGTCCAGCTCCAACGACCGCAAGCCGCCATTGAGATTCTCAATCACATCGCTCCAGGAAACCGGGTGGTGTATGGTCCCGCGCATCTTTACCGGGCAAGTCTGATCACGGCGGGAGGGATGGGGGATCCGGGTGTCCGCGCGCAGGCAAGGATCTGCATCGAGTTGGCTCTGAAGGCGGATCCGGTCAGGGGGCAGGGAGTGGTGGATCAGGACGCCGCCCACGGATTGCTCGCTGCGGTTCTCTCCGCCGGCGGGGAGTGGCAGGACGCGCTCGCGGCTATTGACAGGATCGCCAAGCCCAGCCCCGCCAACCTTGTGCTCAAGGCGATGGCGCTGAAAAACCTCCAGCGAGTTCCGGAGGCCACCGCCTTGGCGGACGAGGCGATGAAGGAGGCTGTCGCGGTCGATCCCGGGGACGCTCCGGAGGAGCGCATTCGTCGGGCCTCGGTGATGGCGCAGGCCTTCTTGGTAAAGGGCGAGTTCGAGCAAGCGGTGGAAAGCGCGCTGGCTGCTGGCAGCGAGCCGCCTCTCAAAGTCCTGCAGGCCTCCATCGTCCGCCAAGTGGCGCAAAGTTTGCGCGAGGCGGGTGGCTCTGACTCGGCGCGCTGGCTGGAAAATTTGCTGCGCGGCCTGCTGGCGTTTCCCGACGACATGGGCCTGACCACCGAGTTGATAGGCGGGGCGGAGCTCTGGAACTCGCAGCCGGGCTTCGGCGAGCGCACCGCCCGGCGGCTGCGGGAATGCCGGTTGGCCGCGCACTTGCGCTTGCTGGACGGAATCGCCGCCATCCAGAAGAATCTGCCGGATGAGGGGCTCGGCCACTTCAAGGCGGCTTGGGAGTCGCTGCCGGGGAATCCGGTCATTGCCAACAACTACGCCGCCATGCTTGGCATGCGGCGGGCGGATGTGGATCGTGCCGCGGCCCTGGTCATCATCGACGGGGTTTTGAAAAGCCATCCCGACGTTCCTTCCTTCCTGGATACCAAGGGACAGATTTTGTTAGTCCTGCGGCGTCCTGAGGAAGCGGTGCCATTTCTGGAACTCGCGCTCAAGGGTGCTCCTTCGCCCGGAGCCCACCTGGCCTTGGCCGAAGCCTACTCGCGTCTCGACAAGAAGGACCTCGCGGACCGTCACCGCGCGCTGGCGACTGGGAAATAGCCGGCCTGCGAGGGGCCGCCGGATGGAAAAGTGATTGGCGCTTCCCACGCCGCGACCTCACGGCGGTCAGGGGGTGGGTGAGGCGCCGTTCCCCGCCGTTCCATCAGGCGCGGAATCAGCCAGCGTGAGGGATGGTGGCGCGGGCTCAGCCGCGTCCCGCCCGCTTTCCTCGGTCTCGCGAGGGTCGACTCCATCGGTAATCAGGTTTTCAACCGCTCTGCGTAGGATGAATGCTTGTTCTTCAGTGAAACGAATTCTCATGACATCATGACTAAAAGCGCAACATTGCTTAATACGCAATCTTGTCGAGTGCTTTTTCCGGAGCCATGCAAAATATGCGCTTTCTTGATTGCGGAAATGAAGTCACCTTCTCCCCATGGCATGGTGCGCAGAATGGCTTCGTGATTGGTTGAGAACTTATGGACGGTCGCAAGCCGACCTCGCGATTCTAGCAAATGTCGCGCCGGCTAACGTATCGCGCTGGTTGAGCGGCCACTCCCGGCCTGACCGGGATGCGTTAGAGACGATGGTTCTGAAGCTTCCGGTCCACGAGGCCTCGCGGCTGCTGGTCGCCTGGCTGCGCGACCAGCTTCCCGCCGGCTTGGAGCACCTGGTGGTCATCCAGCCGGTTCCTGGCGTGCGCGAGGCCCCGCCGCGGCGGGAGGAGACGGACTTGCACGGGTTTCCCGTGGGGATGAGCGATGATCTGCGCGAGCGTCTGCTGTTCTTCGGTCAGTTGGCCTTGGCCAATCCCGACATGAGAAGCATCCTCGACGTCTGTTATCAGGCGGCGAAGCGGAATTTGCGTTAGGGCGCCAGGGTCTTCCGGCGGGGAGTGCCGATCCGCGAGCCGCGGCGGGCGAAGTGAAAAAGATGCATCATTGGCAATGGTGAAATCCTTGGCGCCCGGCTCGCTGGATGCACGGTGGCCCGTATGGAAGACCACAACGGTTTTTTCCTGCCGCCGTTCAGCCCATTGTCGGTTTTCTCGAAGCTGTCTCAACCCCTCAACCCTCAGTCACCGGGATTTTCCGGTGGTTGGTCTTCCTTATGGAAATGAAAAAACTCATCAACCCGCCCGGCCATCCTCGCGCCGCCGCCGCGGTCCGCGCCATCGACATCAGCGGCGTCGCCGGGCCATGTGCCGGCCTCGCGCCGGGTAGCGCCGTGTTGTGGGAGCTGTTGCCGTCCAATCCGCTGTTTTTGCTCAACGGCTATTTCGGTTCCACCGGGATGATGCCCAAGTGGCTGGGTCCGCTCAGCCTGGCCATGGTGCCGGGAGACACGGGCCTCCACCGCTTCGAAGCCGGCGACCGCATCGGGCCCTCGGTCAACTGGATGGGATGCTTCACGGACAGCCATTATTTTTATCATCAGCGGGTCCGGCGGCCCGCATGGGAGGCGGGCGGCTTCATCGGTTTCCGCGCGGAGCTCTCCGGATTGAAGGTTTACGGCTACCTCGAAACGACGTGGGATCCCGATACCGGTAACTTTGAAATCCACTCCGCCGCCTATGATCCCGGCGGCGCGGAGATCCTCACACCCGCGGCGGTGCCTGTGTCCCCGCGGCTTTTCCCTGCGCATACCGTCCGCCGTCAGCCGCAACCGGTCTGATGGTTTCGGGACTCCGCCCGTTTTGACCAAGGCTCGGGCGGATCAGCCCACTTTCCGGGCCGCCCTCGGGTGGATTTGATCGTGAGACCGCGTGTGGATCGGGAGGATTCCCGCGGGAGTGCAAATGTTGCATCACGAGGGTGTGTTTTCCCAGCCGTTAATCATTGCCGGGTATGCGGGTTGCTCTTAAGGGGCCGCGCGCTCGTGCCAGACCGCCGTTCCTCTTTCAATCACCAGCTTCACCTTTCCTCCCCATGAAATTCACCCGTAATCTCTTTCTCGCACTCGATTCGTTTTCCTGCTCGGCTGGGCGCCAGGTGTTTTCCGTACGTTTCACCCCATTCGCCGCCGTTTCCGCAGTAGTGCTGGGTTTGTCGATGGATGCAACCGCCATCACGTGGGATGGCGGGTCAGGCGGCACGAATAACTGGATTGGTGGGGCCGGAAATAACAGCGGCACAAGAAACTGGGACACCAATGCCGCTCCGGTAGCGGGCGACAATTTGATCTTCGCTGGAACTACCCGGCCCACGCCCGTCAACAACACCACGGCCGCCACCAACTATCTTGGGATCGAGTTTGCTGCGGCAGCGGGTGCATTCACTCTCTCTGGCAACTCAATCACCTTGGGGGCTAACGTTGTTAACAATTCAGCCAACCTTCAGACGATCAACATGCCATTGATTCTGTCCGCGACGAGGACATTCAATGCGGCGTCGGGAGCTTTGACGGTGGGGGGCGTCATCAGTGGTGCCACCTTCGGAATCACCAAAACCGGCGCCTCCACCCTGACCCTGAACGCCGCGAACACCTACACCGGTCTCACCACGGTCTCTGCCGGGACCTTGGCTTATGGGATCACCAACGCGCTGGCCACAGGTGCGGTGACGGTCAACGGCGGGATTTTGAATATCGGCACCTTCTCCGACACGGTCGGCGCGGTGACGCTGACCTCCGGCTCCATCACCGGCACCACCGGAATCCTGACCGGCACCAGCTACGCGCTTGACGGCGCGGTGGACACCAGTGTCGGCGCCATCCTCGCTGGCGCAGGCACGATGACGAAGTCCGGTGCCGGAGTCGCCACGCTCTCCGGGAACAACACCCGCACCGGCGTCACCACCATCAACGCCGGCACGCTCTCGGTCGCCACCATCGGCAACGGTGGCGCGTCGGGTAACCTCGGCGCGGCCACCAACCTCGCCACGAACCTGGTGCTGGGCGGCGGCTCCCTGCGATACACCGGTGCTACGAACTCGACCGACCGCGCCTTCACCTTGACGGCGGCCACCACCAGCAGCATCGACGTCTCGACCGCGGGCACCACCCTGACCATGAGCGGTGCCAGTGCCGCCACCACCGGCGCTCTCACCAAGACCGGCGCCGGGACCCTGGTGCTTTCGGGGGCGAACGCCCACACCGGCCTCACCACGGTCTCTGCCGGAACCCTGAGCTTGGGAGCCACCAACGCGCTAACAGGCGCAGTGACGGTCAACGGCGGGATTTTCAATATCGGCGCATCCTCCGACACGGTCGGCGCGGTGACGCTGACCTCCGGTTCCATCACCGGCACCACCGGAATCCTGACCGGCACCAGCTACGCGCTCAACGGCGCGGTGGACACCAGTGTCGGCGCCATCCTCGCTGGCGCTGGCGCGATGACCAAGTCCGGTGCCGGAATCGCCACGCTCTCCGGGAACAACACCCGCACCGGCGTCACCACCATCAATGCCGGCACGCTCTCGGTCGCCACCATCGGCAACGGTGCCCAAGCGGGCAACCTCGGCGCGGCCAGCAACCTCGCCGCGAACTTGGTGCTGGGCGGCGGCACCCTGCAATACACCGGTGCGACGAACTCGACCGACCGCGCCTTCACCTTGACGGCGGCCACCACCAGCAGCATCGACGTCTCGACCGCGGGCACCACCCTGACCATGAGCGGTGCCAGTGCCGCCACCACCGGTGCTCTCACCAAGGCCGGCGCTGGGACCCTGGTGCTCACCGCCACCAACGCCCACACCGGCGCTACCAGCATCAATGCCGGGACGCTCTCGGTCGCCACCATCGGCGACGGCGGAGTGGCGGGCAATCTCGGTGCGGGTTCCAGCCTGACACTGGGCGGCGGCACCCTGTTATACACCGGTGTCACGGCTTCCACCAACCGCGCCCTCACCTTGACGGCGGCCACCAACAGCAGCGTCAACGTGTCGACTGCGGGCACCACCCTGACCATGAGCGGTGCCAGCGCCGCCACCACCGGCGGGCTCATCAAATCCGGAGCCGGGACGCTGGTGCTCTCCGGAGCGAACGCCCACACCGGCAGCACCGCCATCAACGCAGGGGTCCTGCGTGTGACCAACTCCGCCGGCTTGGGCTCCGCCGCTGGCGGCGCGTCGGTGGCGGGTGGTGCCGCGCTGGAACTTTCCGGCGGCCTCACCATCGGGGCCGAGGCACTCACCCTCAATGGCTCCGGGGTTTCCGGCGGTGGTGCCCTGCGCAGCGTCTCGGGCACCAACTCCTTCGGCGGCGCGATCACGACCGGCAGCGCTTCCACGATCATTGCCGACGCTGGCTCGCTCACTCTCAGCGGCACGCTCAACAGCACCACGGACACCACCTTTGGCGGTGCCGGTAACATCATCATGGCTGGCGGTCTCTCCGGCGTGGGGAACATCGTCAAGTCGGGAAATGGCGCACTCACCCTCTCCGCCGGTAACAGCCAGGCAAACACCACGATCAACGCGGGTCAGCTCAATGTGAATAATCTGGCGGCTCTCGGCACCTCGGCCGGCACGCTGACCATGGCCACCGGCACCCTGCTGGACAACACTTCGGGAGCTTCCGTGACCGTCACGAATCCCAAGTCCATCGCACTCGGCTCAAGCCTCACCTTCGTGGGCAGCGACAACCTCAACCTTGGCACGGGTACCGTCACGCTCTCCGGCAACACGGAATTCAACGTGGCGGCCGGTGAATTGGGCTTCGGCGGGGAGGTGACCGGTGCGGGATTCGGCATCACCAAGAGCGGTGCCGGCAATCTGCGCCTCACGGGGCTCACAGGCAGCGGTTCATTCACGGGTAGCTCGTTTGTCAATGCCGGCACCCTCATCATCGGCGGTGCGTCCACCCTTGGCGGGACCTCGGCAACCGTGGTAACGGTGGCTGACGGTGCGTTCCTGGAAATCGCAGGAACGGCCAGTCTCGGCAATGTGACCTTGGTTTCCCGGCCAGAGGGCTTGATCAGCGCAGGTGTGGTGACGGGCAACCAGTCCTTTTCCAGCAACGGCGCGCTCAACCCGTCCAACGCCAACTTCGACGGGAATGTGACGATCCAGGCGGGCGTTGCCGTTTCCGCCTCCGCCAACTATTTCGGGACCACCCCCGCCACCCCCCAGGCTGGCCGCATCGTCTTCGAAGACAATTCCACCCTCCAGGTCACCGCGGGATTCAACATCAATGCCAACCAAGGGATCAGCCTGGCCAGCGGCACCGCCAACCTGGACGTCAATGCGGGCCAGGCGCTCACCATTGAATCGTCCGTGGCCGGCAGCGGCGGC
>JBIHZT010000136.1:0-8074 GCA_044240265.1 Luteolibacter sp.
CAGCATCCTCGCCGAGCCTCCCGTGGCGGTGGTCGAAAAAAACGCGACGAAACACGGCACCACCGAGATTGCGAAGGCTTACCTGGAATTCCTCTATACCGACCAAGCACAGGAAATCGCCGGGAGGCATTACTACCGCCCGCGCAATCCCGTAATCGCCGCCAAATACAGTGACAAGTTGCCCGCGATTCCACTCGTCACCATCGACAAAGACTTCGGCGGCTGGGCCAAGGCGCAGAAAACCCACTTCGACGACGGCGGCACCTTCGACCAGGTTTACGGCAACCCTTGATCTATTAGAATATGTCCAGACAACGCGTCATCCCCGGATTCGGGCTGTCGATGGGGTTCTCCATCACCTATCTCAGCCTGATCATCCTCATCCCCCTCGCCGCCTTGTTCATCAAGGCGGCGGGTCTTGGCTTCGATGAGTGGTGGAATCTGCTCACCACTCCCCGCGTCATCGCCGCCACCAAACTCACCTTCGGCGCAAGCGCCGCCGCCGCTTCGGTGAGCATGGTGCTGGGGCTGCTGGTGACGTGGGTGCTGGTGCGCTACGAGTTCCCCGGACGGCGCGCGCTGGACGCGATGGTGGATCTTCCTTTCGCCCTGCCCACCGCCGTCGCCGGCATCACACTGACTCAAATTTATGCGCCTAACGGCTGGATCGGCCAATACATCTCACAGGCCGCGACGTGGATTCAGACCACCTACAGCCCGACCGGCTGGCTCGGCGGACAGGTGGAGGATTTGGCCGCAAAAGGCGCGGCTTACAGCCCGGTCGGCGTCTTCATCGCGCTGACCTTCATCGGATTTCCATTCGTGGTTAGAACCCTGCAACCGGTGATGGAGGATCTGGGCGCGGAAATCGAGGAAGCCGCGGCCACGCTCGGCGCGAACCGCTGGACGGTCTTCCGCAGGGTGATCCTGCCGCTGCTGGTGCCCGCGCTGATCACCGGATTCACCCTGGCCTTCGCCCGGGCCATCGGCGAGTACGGATCAGTCATCTTCATCTCGGGAAATCTACCGATGAAGACCGAAATCCTGCCGCTGCTGATCGTCGCGCAGCTCGAGCAATTCAAATACGAGGCCGCCGCCGTCATCGCCTCCGCGATGCTGCTAGTGTCCTTCGCGCTGCTCTTTCTCATCAATCTCCTTCAACGCCGGCTCGACTGGCAACACCGCTGAAACCATGGCCCACCGCTCCGCCACCACCGAGTCTCCGTTTGTCCGAATCCTGCTCATCGGGATCGCCGTCCTGGTGCTTACCCTGTTCCTGCTTCTCCCGTTAGGTGCCGTCTTCGCAGAGGCGCTGCGGCGTGGTTGGGAGGTGTTCCTCGCCTCGCTGCACGACGAGGCGGCGCTCTCGGCCATCAAGCTGACCTTGCTGGCCGCCGCCATTTCCGTGCCGCTCAACACGTTGTTCGGAGTCTCCGCCGCGTGGCTGGTCACGAAATACCGCTTCAAGGGCCGCGCGTTCCTGCTCTCGCTCATCGATCTTCCCTTCGCCGTCTCGCCGGTCATCGCCGGCCTGGTGTGGGTGATGATCTTCGGCTCGAAAGGCTGGTTCCCGCCGGCGGCGATGGCGGATGCTTTCGCGCCCGCCGCGCGATTGACCGCCTCGCTCGCCGACTATCAGACTTTTGGCTGGCTGTTCGCGGATCTAGCCGCATGGCTGGCGGATCCGAAAATCGTCTTCGCGTTTCCCGGCATCGTCATCGCCACCGTGTTCGTGACGTTTCCCTTCGTCGCGCGGGAGTTGATCCCGCTGATGGAGTCCCAGGGCAGCGACCAGGAGGAAGCCGCCGTCACGCTCGGCGCGCGCGGATGGCAGGTTTTCCTTCGGGTCACGCTCCCTAACATCAAGTGGGGTTTGTTTTACGGAGTGCTTCTCTGCAACGCCCGTGCCATGGGCGAGTTCGGCGCGGTGTCCGTGGTTTCCGGCCACATCCGCGGGGAGACCAACACGCTGCCGCTCCACATCGAGGTGCTCTACAACGAGTATCAATTCAGCGCCGCCTTCGCCTGCGCCACGCTGCTGGCCCTGCTGGCGCTCGTCACGCTCGGCATGAAGAGCCTGGTGGAACATCTATCCGGTCACTCCGCTCGGAACAAACATTGAAGCTTTCACTCTCAAATCTGAAATATCAAATTTCAAATCCACGTCCCATGTCGATATCGATCAAATCCATCAACAAGACCTTTGGCGGCTATGCCGCGCTTGAGAACATCTCGCTGGAAGTCCCCGACGGCTCGCTGACCGCGCTGCTAGGACCGTCCGGTTCGGGAAAAACCACTTTGCTGCGCATCGTCGCCGGGCTGGAATTCGCCGATCCGGGAAATGGGAAAATCGCCTTCCACGGCGAGGATGTTAGCGAGATTCCCGCCGGAAAACGCGGGGTCGGCTTCGTCTTCCAGCACTATGCCTTGTTCCGCCACATGACCATCGCCGAGAACATCGCCTTCGGCCTCAGCGTGCTGCCGCGATCCCAACGGCCCGCCAAGGCGGAAATCCACGACCGCGTTGCCGAGCTGCTCAAGCTGGTGAAACTCGAAGGCCTCGACAAACGCCGTCCGCACGAACTCTCCGGCGGCCAGCGCCAGCGCGTCGCGCTCGCCCGCGCGCTGGCCATCCGCCCGAAGGTGCTCTTGCTAGATGAACCCTTCGGCGCGCTCGACGCCCAGGTCCGCAAGAGCCTGCGCCGCTGGCTGCGACAGTTTCACGATGAAATCGGCCTCACCACGCTCTTCGTCACGCACGACCAGGAGGAAGCGCTCGAACTCGCCGACCAGGTCGTCGTCATGCGCAACGCCCGCATCGAGCAGGTCGGGGATCCGCAGACCATTTACGATCTGCCGCGCAGTCCGTTCGTTTACGAATTCCTGGGCAACGTGAATAAGATCTCGGACTCCTCCGGGGAGGTGAGTTATGTCCGTCCACATGAGTTCGAGGTGGTCTTCGCCGCGGAATACGAACCTTTGACCGATCGCCTCGCCCGGGTTCAACACCTCTTCTCCGCAGGTCCCGTGGCCACCCTAACGGTCAAAACCGGCGACGGCCAGTTCCTCGACATCGAGCTCTCGCGCAAGCAGCTCGACGAGCTCGCCCTGAGCGTCGGCGACGAGGTGGCGGTGCGTGCTTCGGGTGCCGCGCCGGGATATTGAAAGGTTGGTCTGCCGCGTGGTTTGCAGAAGACCGCCTTTCGCATCCATCCTCCATGGGGGATGACCGCGGCAGGCGGTGCACTGTTACGTCGGCTGCTCGCCACGTGCCATTACGACCTTGCCGGTGCGCACGGTCTCGATGATTTCAAACTGCGAGAACATGCTGATGGCGGCGTCGATCTTCGGAGAATTTCCGGACACGAGCGCGATCATCGAAGTCGGCGAGAGATCGACGGTCTTGCCACCGAAGTGCTCGATGATTTGCAACGCCTGCGTCTGTTGGGCCTCGCTGGCGAGGAACTTGACCATGATGAGCTCCTTGACGACGGCGTCCTCGTCGGTGTGTTCCGAGCAATGGATCACGTCGATGAGCTTGCCGACCTGCATGATGATTTGCGAAAGCCCCTGCGGATCACCGGAAATGCCGATGGTCATGCGGGAGAAGTTCGCATTGCGGCCTTCGGACACGACGAGTGAGTCGATGTTGAAGCCGCGGCGGGAGAATACCTGGCAGATCCGCATCAGGACGCCGGGCTCGTTGCTGACGAGCACGGAGAGCGTGTGAGTCGGGCCGCGCGGGATGGCGGGTGCCGGGACGGGAGTGTCAGTGGTGACGATGGTCTGGGGCATGGGAAGATGGGGTTAAATAAAATAGGTCTTATAGGTCCTATAAGTCGTATGGGACTTATCTCACGTGGAACCGACGGGTTTCGCCATCTTGGTTTTCGGCGCTTCGGTGATCATGTCTTCGAGGGCGGCCCCGGCGGGGATCATCGGGAAGACGTTGTCGGTTTTGACGCACTCGGCGTGGATGAGGATGGGGCCGTCGTTGTAGGCGAGGGCCTTTTCCAGCTGCTTGGTGACATCGGCCGGGCGCTTGATGTGCACGGACGGGATGCCGTAGGCGGCGGCGAGCTTGCAGAAATCCGGGTTGCCGATGAGGTCCACGCCGGAGGTGCGGTCGTCATAGAAGAGTTCCTGCCACTGGCGGACCATGCCGAGGTAGTGGTTGTTGAGCACGACGATTTTGATCGGCAGCTTGTGGATCTGCGCGGTGGCGAGTTCGAACAAGGTCATCTGGAATCCGCCGTCGCCGGAGATGGAAATGACCATTTTATCCGGGCAGGCGAGCTGTGCGCCGATGGCGGCGGGGAAGCCGAAGCCCATGGTGCCGGCGCCGCCGGAGGAGAGCCAGTGGTAGGACTCGTGGTTCTTGTAAAACTGTGCGGCCCACATTTGGTGCTGGCCCACGTCGGTGGAGACGATGGCCTTGCCCTCGGTGAGTTGATAGAGCTCGTCGATGACCTGCTGCATGCGGAGGCCGCCCTGCTTCTTGTAGGTGAGCGGGTACTTCTTCTTGTAGCCGTCGAGCTTGGCGATCCACTCGGTGGTTTCGAGCGGGCCGATTTTCTCGTTGATCTCGGTGAGCGCGGCCTTGGCGTCGCCGACGATCTCCACGTGGGCGCGGACCATCTTGCCCATTTCCGCCGGGTCGATGTCAATGTGGATGATGTTGGCGGTGGCGCAGAATTTCGACGGCTGGCCGATGATACGGTCATCGAAGCGCGAGCCGACGTTGATCAGCAGGTCGCACTCGACCATGGCCTTGTTCGCGTAGGCGGTGCCGTGCATGCCGAGCATGCCGAGCGAGAGCGGGTGGTCTTCCGGGAAGACGCCCTTGCCGAGCAGCGTCGAGGTGACGGGGCAGTTGAGCGTCTCCGCGAGGTGCATGAGCTCCTTGTCGGCGCGGGCGATCATGCAGCCTTGGCCGGCGAGAATCACCGGGCGCTTGGCGTTGGCGATCATGTCGGCGGCGCGCTTGACAGCCTTCGGGCAGATTTCGAAGGCGCTGGATGGATCGTAACCGGGAAGGTTGAACGGCGGATTCATTTCCCCCGAGAACGGGCCTTGGGAAATGTCCTTCGGCACATCGATGAGCACCGGGCCGGGCCGGCCGGTAGTGGCGATGTGATACGCCTCGCGGGCGATCCGCGGAAGGGCGTTGGTTTCCTTCACCAGGTAGTTGTGCTTCACCACCGGGATGGTGATGCCGAAAATGTCGGCTTCCTGGAAAGCGTCCTTGCCGAGCATCCAGGTCACCGTCTGGCCGGTGATCACGAGCATCGGCACCGAGTCCATCATCGCGGTCATCAGGCCGGTGACGGTGTTTCCCGCACCCGGGCCGGAAGTCACAAGCACGGCGGCGGGGCGGCCGGTGGCACGGGCATAGCCGTCCGCCATGTGAACCGCGCCCTGCTCGTGGCGGACGAGGATGAACTTCATCTTCGTCTTGACCGTCTCGAGCGCGTCGAAGATAGGAATCGCTGCCCCACCGGAGTAGCCGAAAATGTATTCGATGCCGAGGTCATCGAGAGTCCTGATGAGCGCTTGTGCGCCGTCCATTTGATTTTTGCTCATGAAATTGCGGGTTAGCGGGCGAAACATGGATGATAATCGCGCTCTGATCAATCTAAAATTGGCAAAATATCGACAAGTTTGCGAAAATCGCCCGCAATATGTCTCAAAGTTTGCCGATTTTCTACTAAATCACTCAATTCGGCCGGGTCGATTTGGAAAACTCCGCGTCCAAGAGATGCGAAATTTCCCGGATTGCTTCCGAAGTGATTTCCGACAAGGTTTTCGGCGTTGGGAATGACAATTGCAGCTACATCCGGACGACGGGGAGACGGTCGCCTGTGGGCGGTCGCGCTCGGGCTGTCGCTGTTGTTGAATGGAGGAATCCTGCTGGTCATGGGATTCGCGGCGTTGAAATCGCAGCAATTCCGCAAGGAACATCTTGTCGCGCCATCCTTGGTTGCGGAGGCGGTGGTGATGATTTTCCCTGATGTCGCCACCGTCCAGCCGGAGCGGGAAACCGTGGCGCTGCCTGCCAAGCCGGCATTCGTCCGGACCAGTGAGGATCAGGCGGCGCCGCCGCCGGAAAAAGCGCCTTTCATCGGCGAGCGGGACACCCGGGCCACCAGCGACCGGAGTCCGGATCCCACTGCGCCTCCGCTGCCGTCCCAAGCGGGCATCGATCCGAGAACCCGCGAGGATCTGGAAACCACCGAGAGCCGCTACCAGGATGGCAGCCTCGCCAGCAACCCGGCCGCACTTCCGCAGCAGGAGGCTCAAGCCGCCATGCCGACTCCGTCCACTCCCGTGCCGGACCCCGCCGTCGCCGACACGCCGGAACCGGGTGAAATCCAAAAAACTCCCGGCACCGATGACACGAAATCCGCTTCGCCGCCGCGCGAGGCCCTGATGGAGGGGCCGAATTCCGTGGACACCCCCGTCCCGTCCGATGCCCCCCAAAAAACCGAAATCAAGCCCACTCCGCCGAAAGCCCCAAAATCCGGCAAGCCCGCGCCGGCACCCGCCGAGCTCCCCAAGCCTGCCGTCGCCAAGTCCGCGACCGACCCCTCATTCCGCGGTTACCAGCGCAAGACCGCTATCGTCGGCTCCATCTCGCGCACCGGACGCAGCTCCCTCGACGTGGCGGACTCGCCGCTCGGCCGCTATCAGGCGATCATCAGCCGCGCCGTCGAGCAGGAGTGGCAGCGGAACTGCGTGCGCCACCGTGATTTCATCACTCCCGGCTTCCTCACCGTCCGCTTCTTCGTCGAGACCAGCGGCAAGGTGCGCACCGTGCAGTTCGTCGGCAGCATGGAGACCGGCGAGGTGCAAAAAGGCTTCACTCTCAATTCCATCCGTAACGCGGGCATCCCGCCGATGCCCGCGGCCTTGAAAAAGGACTTCGAAAAGGAACCGCTCGAACTCATCTTCAACTTCTATTTCTAACTTACCATGATCATCGAAAACCTCTGGCAACTCGCCGCAACCAACGCATCCGGCGGCTTCCTCGTCGCTTGGGAATTCTTACAGAAAGGCGGCGTCTTCATGATTCCGCTCGGCCTCACCTCCGTCGCCGGAATGATGGCCATCGTTTATAAATTCCTGTCGCTCTCCAACAGCCGCGTGATTCCCGCGCCGCTGGTGCGGGAGCTGGAGCAATTTCAAACCCGCGTCATCACCGACAACGTCGAGCCGCTTATCCGCAAGGTGAACGACGGCGACAGCACCCTCGCCCGGCTCTCCGCCGTGGTCTTCAAGCACCGCGGCAAGCACCGCGGCGACATTACCCATGCGGTGGAATCCGCCGCCCGCGAGGAAACGGTGCACCTCCACGCCGGCATCGGCGTGCTGGACACCATCATCACCATCGCCCCGCTGCTGGGACTTCTCGGCACCGCCTCCGGGCTGGTGCGGATTTTCCAAGGACTCGGCGACAATTCCGACCACCTCGCCATCGCCCGCGGCATCTCGGAAGCTTTGACCACGACCATCGTCGGACTCGCCATCGCCGTGCCCTGCGTGATCGCCCACGGATACTTCATCCGCCGCATCGAAATGCTCACCGCGCGGCTGGAAGCCACGCTTACCGATCTCTCCCACGCCTGCGAGAAGCCCACCCCGAACTCGTAATCCGCCATGCGTTTTCATCGCCTCAAAACCACCCGCAGCCAGATCGCGGTCATTCCAATGATCGACATCCTCTTCGTGCTGCTGGTGTTTTTCATCGTGTCCACCGCCTTCAAGAAACCGCGCGACGTGCTTCGCATCGAGCTGCCCACCGTGCGTGAAATCCCCTCCGATACCGTGGGCGACGTCCGCTCGACCATCGCCCTGGACGCTGCGGGAAACATTACTCTGGACTCGCTTAAAGTCCCGGATGGCCTGCTCGAGTCCTATCTCGCCGCCTATCAGACACAAAACCCCGGGCGCAAACTGGAGCTGGAGGCGGACAAAAGCGTCCCTCTCGAGCGCCTCCTCAAAGTCTGGGAATCCCTGACCAAAGCCGGCATCCGGATCAAAGACGTCCCCGCCCGAATCAAGGTTTCCAAATAGA
>JBIHZT010000137.1:0-8059 GCA_044240265.1 Luteolibacter sp.
TGGGTCAAATGGCAAGGTCGCTATCGAAGCCAGCCAAGTCCTGACACTCTCAAGCGGCACGCAAACATTCGGAGGCGTCATCGAGGGAGCGGGTGCGCTCACCGTCAGTGGCGCAGTACAATCCCTAACCAACGGCAATACCCATACCGGCGACACGACCATCACCAGCGGCACCCTCGCCCTCACTGGAGCGGGTTCCATCAACAACTCCGCCCTCATCGACGTTCAATCCGCAGGCATCCTCAGCATCGCCGGCGTCACCACCAGCACCACCATCGGTAGCGCCTCCGTCCAGACCCTGAAAGGACTCGGCACGGTCAACCTCGGAGCCAAGACGATGGCCATCGCCGGAAACGGAACACTCGCCCCCGGCGCCAGCCCCGGAACTCTCGCCTTCATTGCCTCTGCCGGAGGCAAGCTCGACTTCGCCGTTGGCTCCACCATCGCCTTCGAGCTCGGAACCCTCAGCGACCTCGTCTCATTCGACTCCGCAGGTGACTGGCTCACCGGCAGCGACAACGCCACCCTCTCTCTCAGTCTCCTCGGTGGATTTGACTACGGCAATACCTACACGATTTTCCAGAACGTCACCACGACCGGCTTCACGATGGCGAATATCACCGGCTACGATACCGGTGCTTACTCCGCAAACTTCGTGCAAAGCGGCAACGACTACAACCTCAGCTTCACCGCCATCCCCGAACCAAACGTCGCCGCCCTGCTCGGTGGTCTCGGCACCCTTCTGCTCCTGCGCCGTCGCCGCGACTGATAACCCAGCGCCATCCCGCATGAAAAACCTTGTCTCCCGCGGGAGACAGATCAGGGTAAGGTCCGTTATTGGGTTTTCGGACCTTGCCCGCACCCACCTCCATCAAACGTCCATCACTCCAATCCCGGTCGCCCACTCCATCCGGAAATTCCCGCGAGTCGGGGTGCCCGTCCAGCACTCCGACTCCATTTCATGAAACCCACCCGGCTCATCTGGATCCTGCTGCCACTGGCGTGTTCCAGCGACCCCCTCACAGCCGCCCCTGACATCCCCGCCTTCCCCGGCGCGGAGGGCTTCGCCGCCCACTCGACCGGCGGCCGCGGCGGCGATGTCTATCAAGTCAGCAATCTCAACGCGAAGGGGCCCGGTTCGTTCCACGAAGCCATCACCACCGTCCCGCCCGGGGGCCGCACCATCGTCTTCACCGTCAGTGGATTCATCCCGATCAACAAGGCCCGCCTGAACTCCGCCAAGGTCACCATCGCCGGCCAGACCGCGCCCGGCGGCGGCATCTGCCTGCGCGACAGCTCGTTCACCATTTCCGGGGCGGACGTCGTCATCCGCCACCTCCGCTTCCGCCACGGAGCCAAGGGCAACGGCGGCGACTGCATCAACCCCGACGGCGGCGCGCGCAACCTCATCATCGACCACTGCGACGTGATGTTCTCCGCCGACGAGAATCTATCCAGTTTTCGCACCGCGCCACCCACCTTCACCTTCCAGTGGTCCACCAATGCCTGGGGCATCTACGGCCATTCCTGCGGCGGACTCTGGCTCATCGATCAAGCCACCGCCCACCACACGCTCTGGGCCAACAACAAAACCCGCAATCCCAAGGTCATTTCTCCGAAACTGCTCGATTGGACCAACAACGTCACCTTCGGCTGGGACATCGGCATGAACCTCGCCGGCGCCGACAAACCTGGCACCTATCAGGTCAACCTGCGCGGAAACTCCTTCATCCGTGGGAGTGGCGGCCGCAACGCCATCTTTGGCGGCGGCGTCCTGCCGGACGGCACCATGCCCTATCACGTCTATCTGGACGACTGCGCCATGGACGGCAACGGAGCCGCTCCGCCGGACATCACCGCCGAGGGTTACGCACTCATCGACAAGGAACTCTACCACAAGAGCCCCGCCCCTTTTCCGCAAACCCACGGCGTCCCCGTGAAAATCGACGACCGCCGGACCGCCTACAAAAAAGTCATCTCCCAGGTCGGCCCGCTCCGCCTCGATGTCACCACCGACCAAGCCCTCCGCGACGAAGTCACCACCCAGCTCGTCAACGACGTCGTCCAACAGAAACGCCGGAAAATCACCAGCGAGTCCGAGCTCGGCCTGCCCAACGACGGCTTCGGCACCCTCGCCTCCACACCCGCCCTGCCGGACGCCGACAAGGACGGCATGCCCGACATCTGGGAAAGCACCCTCGGCTCGGATCCCGCCAAAGCCGACCACAACTCAGCGGTCCCGGCCACCTCGTTTTTCCCCAAGGATTCCCCAACCGGCTATACCCGGCTCGAAGAATACCTGCATTTCCTCGCCATCCCCCACGGCATCATCACCAGGGACAAGCCGGTCACCATCGACCTCCGGAAATTCACCTCCGGCTTCACCCGGGCCCCCGCCTTCAAGTGCGCCAACCCCACCGGCGGCACCGTCAGCGCCTCCGGCCCGGGCAATTCCCTCGTCACCTTCACTCCCGCCCCCGGATTTTCCGGTCGCGCCGGATTTGATTTTACCGTAAATGACGGCGAGCATTCCGCGTGGACACAATCCTGCGGCCTTTTGGTAACCCAATGAATCGCAACCTTGCTTTTCTGTCAGCCATCCTGATGTCGCTGGCCTCATCACCCGCCCAGACCCTCCCCGCCTTCCCCGGCGCGGAAGGCTTCGGCTCCATCGCCACCGGCGGCCGCGGCGGCGATGTTTACTACGTCACCAACCGCAACTCCTCCGGCGCGGGCTCCTTCGCCTACGGTGTCCAGAACGCCCCCGCCGCCGGCCGCACCATCATCTTCGCCGTCAGCGGCCACATCCGCCTTCCCTCCGGCTCCGGCGGCGGACTCACCATCGCCAAGAGCAAAATCACCGTCGCCGGACAGACCGCCCCAGGCGATGGCATCGCGTTCTATAACAACACGATGAACATCACCGGAAACGACATCGTGCTCCGCAACATCCGCTGGCGCTACGGCAAACAAGCGGCCGGTGGCGACTCCGTGGACATCGCCAATTCCCAACGCATCATTCTCGACCACTGCGACGTGATGTTTTCCACGGACGAAAACCTCTCGTCCTTCGGCACGCCGCCGGAATTCTTCACCTTCCAATGGTCCGTCAACGCCTGGGGTCTCAGCGGACACTCGTGCGGCGGACTCTGGGACATCAACCACGCCACCGCCCACCACACGCTTTGGGCGAACAACCACACGCGCAACCCCAAGTGCATCAGCCCCTCGGTCTTCGATTGGGTCAACAACGTGACCTTCGGCTGGGACAACGGCTTCAACATGGCCGCATCCACCGATCCCATCGCCCGCGTGAACATCCGCGGCAGCTATTTCATCCATGGCGGCAACACCACCGAGGCCGTCTATGGCGGCGGCCTCAACACCTCCAGCGAAAACATCTTCAAGCTCCACATGAGCGACAGCGCCCTCGACGGCACGGCTAACGGCATCCTGGACTCGAACCGCACCAACTACGGTATGGTCAGTTCATCGTCGTATGACCAAGTCGCCACCGCGTGGCCGCAGACGATCGATGGCGTCACCGGCGGCCCCGTCATCGGCACCCCCGTCTCCCTGGATTCGCGGAGGACCGCGCACAAAAAAGTCCTCTCCCAAGTCGGTGCCACCCGCATGGAAATCAGCACCCGCCCGCTGCGCGATGAGATCACCCAGCTCTGCGTGGACCGCACCGCCGCCATGCAGCGCGGCATCATCTCCGATCCGCTGGAACTCGGGCTCTCCACCGGCACCGCCCTCGCCTCCCTCCAATCCACCACCGCCCCCACCGACACCGACCTCGACGGCATGCCCGACGATTGGGAGGAAGCGGTCGGCTACAACAAAGCCGTCGCCAACAACACCACCGTCCTAACCGCTCCGCAGACCGCCGCGTCCTTCTTTCCCGCCGGCTCGCCCGCCGGCTACACCCAGCTCGAGGAATACCTGCACTTCATGGCAGTTCCCCACGGCACCGTCTCCAAAAACACCGCAGCATCGCCGAGCTTCATCGACATCGACCTCCGGAAATTCACCTCCGGCTTCACCGCCAGCCCGGTGTTCACCGTCTCCAACATCACCAACGGCACCATCACCCAAAGCGGCCCCGGCAATGCCATCGTCCGCTTCACCCCGCCGCTCGACACCTCCGGCCGCGGCGGTTTCCTCTTCACTGTCACCGACTCAGCCGGCGACTCCTGGACCCAGCAATGCTGCCTGCTCATCTCCACCAAAACCCAACCCCGCCCCATCACCTGGGTCGGCGACGGCACCATCAACAACTGGGACACCACCACCCTCAACTTCACCTCCAACCTCGGCACCACCGCCTTTGCCAACGGCGATGCCGTCACCATCAACGATTCCGGCTCGAACGCGCAGCCGATCAAGATCGTCGGAGCCCTCGCCCCCGCTTCCCTCACCGTCAGCAACACCTCGAAAAACTTCATCCTAGAAGGCACCGGTTCCCTCACCGCAACCGGCGGCTTCACCAAATCCGGCACCGGCACCCTCACCATCTCGAACACCGGCCCTAACACCTTCACCGCCGCCACTCTCGAAGGCGGCATGCTTTCCCTCACCACCGCCAACGCCCTCGGCACCGCGCCCATCACCTTCACCGCCGGCACCCTCGCCTTTTCTGTGGACCTTCCCAACCCCTTGGTCATCGATGGAACGGTCGCACTCAGTCCCTCCGGCGGCCGCAACGTGAATGGCTCGTGGTCCGGATCCGGAACTCTCCAGATCAACAACACCGGCAGCAACCTGCTCAGCCTCATCGGCGGCATGGCCAACTTCTCGGGAAATGTGGACTTCGGAACCAGCACAGGCAGCGCACGCCTCTACGGCAACCTTGGCAGCGCCACCGCCGCCTTCGATCTCGGCAGCGGCACCTTCACGCTTTATTCACGCAATGGCGGTTCCTCGTTCCAGTTCGGCTCTCTCACCGGCGGCCCCAACACCGTTCTATCAGGCACCAGCAGCACCGCCGTGGTCGCCACCTACACCATCGGCGCCCTCGACACCTCCACCACCTTCGACGGCCGGATCACCGACGGCGGCCAAGCCGCCGCAGCCATCACCAAAACCGGCACCGGCACCCTCACCCTCACCCATCCGAACAGCACCTACAGCGGAGCCACCACGATCAACACCGGCTCGCTCGCTTTGTTGGGAAACCTCACCGCCTCCCCCGTCACCATCGCCGCCAACGCCACGCTATCAGGCACCGGCACCACGGGCGGCTCCCTCACCACCGCCGCCGGAGGCGTGATTTCCCCCGGCGCGAACAACGGCGCTGCCGCAGGCACTCTCACTGCCGCCTCGCTCGCGCTCACCACGCCCACCCTCCGCTTCGACCTCTCCAACACCCCGTCCTCCAACAACGACCGCATTGACGTCTCCGGCGGCGGCGCGGTTTCCCTCACTGGCACCCAGAATTTCATCTTCAATCTCACCAACGGCGACCTCGCCCCCGGCACCTACAACCTCATCACCACCGCCGGCACCCTCACCGCCACAGGCGTCACCCTCACTTCAAACCTCCCCACCGGCTCCCGCCAAACGTTCACCCTCGAACACAGCCCCTCCGGCACCGCCCCCGGCCACGTCCGCCTCGTCGTTACCGGCAATCAGGGCAACCTCACCTGGACCGGTGCCAACGGCGCACTCTGGGACCAGCAAACCACCGCCTCGTGGTCCGGCGCATCTCCCGCCACTTTCTATAACTTCGACAACGTCTCGTTCACCGATTCCGCCACCAACGGCAGCGTCACCATCAAACAGCCCGTCGCCCCGCAAAGCATCACCGTCAACAACACCGCCGCCCGCCCCTACACCTTCACCGGTGCACCCATCACCGGCACCACCTCGCTCGTCAAATCCGGCACCGGCTCCCTCACGCTGAACGTCCCGCAATACACCCTGACAAATTGCACCCTCACCACCGGCAGCCCCACCGTCACGGTTTCCAGCCCCACCGTCAATCTGCTCTCCGGCATGACGGTCACCGGCACCGGCATCCCGGCCGACACCACCATCCTCGCCATCCCTAACGGAACATCCCTCACCCTCTCACAAAACGCCACCGCCACCAGCGCCACGACCACCCTCGTTTTTGAAACCCGCAATTCCTACACCGGCGGCACCTTCCTCAACGGCGGCTCGCTCCTGCTCACATCCAACGCCGCGCCGACCTCCGGCACCATCTACGCCCCCGCCAACCCCTACGGCCTCGGCTCCGGCCCCATCACCTTCAACGGTGGCACTCTCACCCTCCACGGCAGCAGCTCCCCCAATCTCGATGCCTTCCACGGCGCGCTGGCTAACAACATCATCGTCCCCGCAGGCCAGACCGGCACACTCAATCACACCGCCCGCAGCAATGGCACCGTTCCCTACGCGGCCCTCACCGGCTCCCTCACCGGTTCAGGAATCCTCAATCTGAATCTCAACTACTACCGCGCCGCCATCACCGGTGATTGGTCGGCCTTTGCGGGCACCATCAACGCCGGACCAGTGCCCTCCGGTGTCGGCGGCCCTCCCCGCTTCCAGTTCGGCGGCACCACCGGCTTGCCGCTCGCCACCGTCAATCTCGGCCAGGTCCGCCTCGAATACACCGCCACCCCGCCCGCCGAAGGCATCGTCATCCCCATCGGCAGCCTCTCGGGCATCAGCACCTCCGTCATTTCCGGCAGCCAGAACGCCAGCGGCACCGTCACCTGGCGCGTCGGCTCCCTCAACACCCCCACCACCTTCGCCGGCAGCTTCACCCCCTACCTCACCTACCTCATCGGCCTCCAGAAAACCGGCACCGCCACCTGGACGCTCACCGGCACCGGCACCGTCAGCGCCGGCATCACCGTCGAACAAGGCACCCTCTCCTACGGCGACGCCGCAGCCGACACCCTCGCCGGAACCAGCGAAATCACCGTCAATTCCGGTGCCACCCTCCAACTCAACAATGGAGCCAAAATCGTCGGATCCACCTGCGAAATCTTCACCGGCGGCACCCTCCGCGGCCTCGGCACCATCCAGGCTCCGCTCAACTCCTCCGGCACCATCTCCATCACCAGCGGCACGCTCAACATCATCGGCAACACCTACCTCGGCGGCACCGTCCAGTTCCCCACCTTCACCGACCGCCTCAACGTCACCGGCGACCTGAGCCTCGACGCCCTGCTCGCCATCCCCACCACCGGCCTCAGCTTCGGCCGCAAACCGCTCATCACCTACAGCGGAAACCTCACCCTCGGAAATGCCACCTTCCCCACACTCCCCGCCGCCTATCTCCCCGTCCTCGACACCTCCGTCGCCGGCGAAGTCGCCGTCTTGCTGGTCGATCAAGCCGCCTATCAAGCCTGGCAGGCCGTCAAATGGCCGGGCGTAACCGATCCGGCGATCATCGGCCCGGATGCCGACCCCGATGGCGATGGAATGACAAACCTTGAGGAATACCAAGCCGGCACCGATCCCACCAGTCCAGCATCGACCATTGCACTGGTCTGGCAAGGCAGCGGCTCCAACCTCTGGGACCTCGCCACCACCGCCAACTGGCTCGAAAACACCACCGCCCGCGTCTTCCGCGACAAACGCAACGTCTCCATCACCGACACCGGCTCGAACTCCCCCGCCATCGCTCTAACCGGCAGCCTCCAGCCCGGCTCCCTTACCGTCACCAACTCCACCAAAGCCTTCACCCTCTCCGGCTCCGGCTCGCTCGACGGCCCCACCGGCCTCACCAAATCCGGTACCAACACCCTCACCCTCGCCACCTCCAACAGCTACTCCGGCCCCACCGCCATCAACGCCGGCGTCGTCAACCTCCAGGACAACACCGCCCTCGGATCGGCTGCAGGTTCCACCACCGTCGCCACCAACGCCCGCCTCGAACTTCAAGGCAGCATCACCGTCACCGGCGAAACCCTCGCCATCGCCGGCACCGGCGGCACCTCTTTCTTCAACGGCGCGCTCAATTCAAAATCCGGCACCAACACCTGGACCGGCCCCGTCATCCTCGCCGCCACCGGCACCCGCATCGGCGCACAAACCGGAGCCACCC
>JBIHZT010000138.1:0-8050 GCA_044240265.1 Luteolibacter sp.
GGCGGGTCTTGGTGAGCCAGGCGAGTTTGAGCAGCTCGTTGCGACGGAGCAGAACGGCCAGCGCCTCCCCCTGCGCGAAACGGGGCGAGCCGGGCAATTTCAACATCGGCCAGAGCTGGTCGCAGATCGATTGGGCGATGAAGTCGTGGCCCTCGTCCCCCGGATGGACGTTGTCCTTGGAATAAATGAATCCGGGGCGCTCGCGTTTTGCATCGGCGATCACTTTTTTCAAATCCGGGCGGATGTCGATGACCTGCCAGCCATCCGCGCGGCGGGAGACGAGCCAGTCGCAGTAACCGTCGAGCACGGCGTCGTAGCGGTTGGGATCATCCGAGGGCTTGTCCGCGCTGTGGAGCGGCGGGGTGATGAAAATGATTTTTCCGCCCTGTTTCTCGACGGCGGTTTTTAACTTTACGAGGCCGTCCTGATACGCTTGCAAGCGGTCGGCGTCGGGCGGGAGGTAGATGCCGTCGTTCATGCCGTAGCAGGCGAGGACGAGCGTAGGCTTGTAGGCCTCAAGAATGCGGTCGAACCGTTCGTGAAGACAGGGACGGGGAAATTTCCCGCCGGCGTGCCCCGGTTCGGAAAGCCCGGAAACCGTCTCGCTGCTGAGTCCGAAGTTGACGATTTCCGCATCCGCGAACTCCGGCGTGCCCCGCAGCGCGGACTCGACAAGCGTCGCCCAGCGGCCGGCGTGGGTAATGCTGTCACCAAGAATCGCCACCCGGGGCGAGGCTGCGCGAACTTGAAGCGAGAGGACGAGCGCCATCAGGATGCTTATGAAACAAAGGGTTTTCCAGGTCATGAATTTGGAGTCGTAAACGGGTTTTCGGCGCGGCGACTTACATCAAACACTTTCGTAAAATTTACCAATCGGCTTGCCAAATCCAGCCGCGCAAGCCTAGTCCCTCAGCCCAGCGCCGCTAAACGGCCGGATTTTACCATGGGAAAAATACTGATCATTGCCGAGAAACCGAGTGTCATGACCGACCTCAGCCGCGTGCTCGCCAAGGAGCTCGGCAAGTTTGAAAAGTCGGGTTCCGGTCGCGACGTGTTTTTCGAAAACGAGAAAGCCGTCATCACTTCCGCCGTCGGCCACCTCGTCGAGCTGCGCATGCCGATGGGCCCGAACGGCAAGAAACTCCCGTGGAATTTCAGCGTCCTTCCCGCCATCCCGGACAAGTTCGACCTCGACCCGATTCCCGACTCCGAAGCGCGCCTCAAGCAGGTGCTCAAGCTGGCCAAGCGCAAGGACGTGGACCTTATCGTCAATGCCTGCGACGCCGGCCGCGAAGGAGAACTCATTTTCCGCTACATCATGGAAATCGGCGGCATCGACAAGCCGGTCAAGCGGCTGTGGATGCAGTCGATGACCAACGACTCGATCCTCGAAGCGTGGAAAAACCTCCGCTCCGGCGAGTCGATGAGGCCGCTCGCCGACGCCGCCAAGTGCCGCTCCGAGTCAGACTGGCTCGTCGGCCTCAACGCCACCCGCGCGCTGACCTGCTTCAATTCCCGCCACGGCGGATTCAACATCACCGCCGCCGGTCGCGTCCAGACGCCGACGCTCGCGATCCTCGCCCAGCGCGAGGCCGAGATCCAGGCGTTCAAGCCGACGCCGTATTTCGAAGCCCACGCCACCTTCGGCGTCGAGGCTGGCGAATACCTCGGCAAATGGATCGACGAAACGTGGAAAAAGGACGAATCCAAGCCGCTTTCCAAGCCCGAGCGTATTTGGGACAAGCTGACCGCCGAGGCGATTCAAGCGCGTTGCCAAAGCAAGACCGGCAAGGTTTCCGAAGAGAAAAAAGCGAACTCGCAGATCGCCCCGCAGCTATACGACCTCACCACGCTGCAACGTGAGGCGCCGTTTTCCGCGAAAGGCACGCTCCAGATCGCCCAAGCGCTTTACGAAAAGCACAAGATGATCACCTACCCGCGGACCGATTCGCGGTATCTGCCGGAAGACTACACCGGCAACGTCCGCGAGACGATGGCGGACGTCGGCAACAGCGGCCTCGACGTCGCGAAATACGCCAAAGCCGTGCTCTCCGGCAGCGACGAAAAAGGCCCGCGCCTGCACAAGTCGCGCCGCGTTTTCGACAGCAAGAAGGTCTCGGATCACTTTGCCATCATCCCGACCGGCAAGTTTTCCAAACTCAGCGAAGCCGAGCAGAAGCTCTACGACATGATCGTGAAGCGCTTCATCGCCGTTTTCTATCCGTCCGCAGAGTTCGAACAGACGACGCGCCTCACCCGCATCGAGCAGGATACCTTCAAGACAGAAGGCCGCATCCTGGTGAAACCCGGCTGGCTCGAAGTTTACGGCCGCCGCCCCGGTGTCGCCGCCGGCAAGGACGAACTCTGCCCGGTCAGCGCCGGCGAACCCGCCCGCGCCGAGTCCGTCGAAGTCCTCGCCGAGGAAACCAAACCACCCGCCCGGATGACCGAGTCCACGCTGCTTTCCGCGATGGAAGGCGCCGGCAAACTCATCGACGACGAAGCGCTCCGCGAAGCCATGGCCGAGCGCGGCCTCGGCACTCCCGCCACCCGCGCGGCGACTATCGAAGGCCTGATCTCCCAGAAATACCTCGCCCGCGAAGGGCGCGAACTCTTCGTTTCCGGGGCCGGCATGCGCCTCATCGACCTCGTCCGCGAGATGAACATCGAGGGCCTCTACTCGCCGAAACTCACCGGCGACTGGGAGTTCAAACTCCGCCAGATGGAGCAGGGCAATCTCAAGCGCAACGATTTCATGAAGGAGATCATCGCCTACACCGACGAGATCTGCACCAAGGCCCGCTCCGCCGCCGATCTCGCAAAAAGCGAGGTTTTCCCCGACCTCAAAGTCACCTGCCCGATGTGCGGTGCGCCCAGCCTCAAGCAAACCGAGGCCACCTACGAGTGCCGCGAGCCGGAGTGCAAATTCAAGGCGAAGAAACACATCGCCGGCCGTCTGCTCACCGAGGAAGAGGCCATCCAGCTCTTCACCACCAAACACGTCGGCCCGCTCACCGGCTTCCGTTCGAAGTTCAACAAACCCTTCGACGCCGCTCTCGAGTTAGACCCGAAATTCAAAATCAACTTCGTCTTCGAAAACGACGACCGCGACGGCCCGCCGGAGCTCACCGAAGAGCATTTCATCGGCGAGGCCAAAACCGAGGACGGCAAGTCCTACAAGGTTTACGCCACCGACAAGGCCTATCACGTCCCGGAAATCACCACCAAGAAGGACCCGCATGGCATCCGCATCGGCAAGTCCATCCTCCAGTGCGAGATCCCGCAGGACCAGATGCTCAAGCTCATTTCCACTGGCAAGACCGACGTGCTCAAAGGCTTCGTCTCCAACCGCACCAAGCGCAAGTTCGACGCCCATCTCACCTTCGAGCCCAAGGACGGAAAGATCGGCTTCGATTTCCCGCCGCGCCCGGTGAAAAAGGTCGCCGCAAAGAAGGCGGCGAAGACGAAGGAAGCGTGATCATTCCCCCAGTTGCACGAACTTGGTGAGCATTTCGAGGATGAACCTTCGGAAGCAGAGCTGCACGGCCTTGCTGGAGAGAACCCGGGTCATCAGTTCATAGCTTACATCGAGCCGGTAGTGGTGACGGTGCGCACGGCCCGCAGAGTGTGACCAGCGGCGAGGGTTGCCTCGATGAAGGAGAGGAAACCGCCGGCGGGGTGACAGGGGATGACGTCGAAGGGAACGAGATCCTCACCAGCGCGGACGAGGTTCTTGTCGTGGGCATCGAAGACGCCGAGGTTGTCTTCGCGGCGGTAGTAAGCGCTGTCGGTGATTTTCTCGAACCCCATGGCAGCGAACCAAGCGTCGATTTCCGCGACGGTCACCGGGATGATCTCGAAGCGCGGCTGGGAGGTGACGATGGCGAGGTCGCCATTGGATTGATGGATGATGCCTTCGAGGCGGCTGAGGCCGGGCACGAGTAGGTTCTGGAGGTGCAGGCGTTCGAGATACTCAATGGGCGTGGCCTCCCAGAGGTGGAAGCGGCGGGCATCCTCCGCTGAGGAGACAAGGGCCAGCTCGATACCGGGGCTGAGGCCGAAAACGCCGTTGCGGGTGACTTTGAAATAACGATCGTTGGGCTCGTCATGGAACAGGTCATGTTCCTGTCCGCCGCGGACGACCTTGGTCGGCAGTGCGGCCGCGTTCAGCAGGAGACCCAGACGGTCTGCCCATTCACGGAGACGGGCTTCCTGCCCGGCAATCGTGAGCGGCCCAGATGCTTCTCCATCTCCTGATAGGCCTCCTCGGAGGTAATCGAGCGCCGCGAGGATAAGATCTCCTGCATCCGCGTCTCGCTGATGAGCGGGCGGATGGGGGATTTCTGACTCTGAATCGGTTTCACTGGGCATGAGGATAGGCCGGATGCAGGAGCGTTGCAAGATGGGTTTTGGGGCGAGCACGCTTACCCGGGCCGTCCACTCCGGAAAACCATTCAAGCAAACCAGTCCTTCACCACCTTCGCGGGTTCCACGCCGGTGAGCCGCTGGTCGAGGCCCTGGAATTTGAAACTGAGCCGCTCGTGCTCCAGGCCGAGGGCGTGGAGCATAGTGGCGTGAAGATCGCGGATGTGGACGGGGTCCTTGACGATGTTGTAGGACATCTCGTCGGTTTCCCCATAGACTTGGCCGCCCTTGATGCCGCCGCCGGCCATCCAGATGGTGAAGCAGCGCGGGTGGTGGTCGCGGCCGTAGTCGGTCTCGGTGAGCTTGCCCTGAGAGTAGATGGTGCGGCCGAACTCACCGCCCCAGACGACGAGCGTGTCCTCCAGCATACCGCGCTGTTTCAGGTCCTGGATGAGTCCATAACACCCCTGGTCCACGTCCTTGCACTGCGAGGCGAGGTCGCGCGGCAGGTCTCCGTGCTGGTCCCAGCCGCGGTGGAAAATCTGCACGAAGCGCACGCCGCGCTCGGCGAGACGGCGGGCCATGATCGCCGAGTTCGCGAAGGTGCCGCGCTTCTTGCTGTCGTCGCCGTAGAGTTGATAGGTGGCCTCCGGTTCTCCGGATAGATCGGTGAGTTCCGGCACGGAAGCCTGCATGCGGAAGGCCATTTCATACTGCTGGATGCGGTTTTCGATTTCCGGATCGCGGATCGCTGAAAACGAGCGGCGGTTGAGTTCGTTCAGGCCGTCGAGCATGTTGCGGCGGGTCTCGCGGGAGATTCCGGGCGTGTCCTTGAGGAACAAGACGGGATCGCCGAGCGAGCGCAGTGCGACGCCGGAATGTTTGCCCGCCAGGTAGCCGGAACCCCACAGCCGCGAGGAAATCGCCTGCACGTTCGCAAACGGCGAGGTGTGCGTGGCGTGAAGCACGACGAAGGACGGCAGCTCCTCATTCATCGAGCCGAGGCCGTAGGACAGCCACGAGCCGAGCGAGGCCTTGCCCGCCTGCATCGAGCCGGTGCAGATGAGCTGGTTCGCCGGCTCGTGGTTGATCGCGTCGGTATGCATCGACTTGATGATGCACAAGTCGTCCACCATTTTCGCAGTCCATGGCAGCAGCTCGCTGACCCACGCGCCGGACTGGCCGTGTTGTTGGAATTTGAAAATCGAAGGAGCTAACGGAAAACTCGCCTGGCCGGAGGTCATGCCGGTGAGTCGCTCGCCCTGCGCTTTCAACCAGCCGTTGAGGTCCTCCTTGAAGCGCTTTTGCAAGTCCGGCTTGTAGTCGAAAAGGTCAAGCTGCGACGGCGCGCCGATGAGTGAGATGTAGATCACCCGCTTCGCCTTCGGGGCGATCTGCGGCAGCATGCCGTTGATTCCTGCCAGACTTTCCGCGGCGGAGATTCCGCGCTGGCCTAACAGGCTGGCGAGCGCGGCCATGCCGAGACCGGTCCCGGATTTGCGGAAAAACTGGCGGCGGCTGTAGGCGGTGTTGTGGGATTCCAGTGGGGTCATCGCGGTTCAGCGGGTGATGGTTTCATCGAGATTGAGGATCTGGCTGGCGAGCAGCGTCCAGGCGGCGAGTTCCGGCACGTCGGCATCCTTGCGGGGCGGCGTTTCTCCGGTGGTGATCAGCTTCACGGCGTCCTCGGGCTGCTTACGGTAGGTCGCCAAGCCGAAATCCAGCGAATTGCGGGCGATTTTCCGCTCGTCCGCACCGAAGGTCCGGCCGCCGAGACGCAGGGTGATGAAGTCCAGCCGGGCATCGAAATCCGCTCCGGCCTTGAGCGCGTGGGACGCCAACTCGCGCGACGCTTCGACGAACTGCGGGTCGTTGAGCAGCGCGAGCGCCTGCAGCGGAGTGTTCGTGAGATCGCGGCGGACGCAGAAGGTCTCGCGGGTCGGCGCGTTGAAAATCTCCATTGTCGGCGGCGCGGCGGTGCGCTTCCACATGGTGTAGAGCGAGCGCCGGTAAAGCCCCTCGCCGCTGTCCTGGCGGTAGGTCTTGGTGTTCGACTGCGGCATGGCGACGGCCTCCCAGATCCCTTCCGGCTGATAGGGCCGCACCGACGGGCCGCCGACCTTGGGCGACAGCAGTCCGGCGGAGGCCAGCGCGAGGTCGCGGATCTGCTCGGCGTCGAGCCGGTGGCGCGGGCCACGACCGACGAGATGGTTGGACGGATCTTTTTCCAACTTCCCGGGCGAGACCATGCCGGACTGGCGGTAGGCGGCGGACGTGACCATGAGCCGGACCATGTGCCGGTAGTTCCACTTGGAGTCGACAAACTCGGCGGCCAGCCAGTCGAGCAGTTTCGGATGGCTCGGGCGCGCGCCCATGATGCCGAAGTCGGAGTTCGTCTCGACGATGCCGGCACCAAACAGATAGGACCAGGTGCGGTTCATCGTCACCCGCGCCGGCAACGGGTTGGCGGGATCGTTGAGCCAGCGGGCGAGGCCGAGCCGGTTCTTCGGCGCGTCGGCCGCCATCGGCGGGAGCACGGCGGGAGTGCCTGGAGCCACCTTTTCCCCCTTGTCGGCATAACCGCCGCGGATGAGGACGTGGGCGAAGGGCTCCTCCTTTTTCTCCTCCATCACCAGCGTGACGGAACCCCGCGCGCGGAGGGTGCCTTGCTCGGACTTCAAGCCGTCCAGCGCGGTCCGCAGCACGCGGGACGGCGGGTCGATATTGGCGAGAAAGTATTTGAAGACCGACTCGATCTGCTCCTTGGTCCGCTTTTCGGCGGGCAGGGAGACGATGTGCTGGAGCTCGCTGTTGTTCGCCAGCCTTTCGATTTCATCACCGGAAAGCATGCGCCGATAGAAGCGGAAATCCTGAAGGGCGACCTTGCCGTTGAGTTTCGCCTCGCCGCCGTGGCGCGAACCCAGCCTAAGGGGTACGGCGGTCTCGATGTTTCCTCCGACGGTGTTCGGATAGGTTTTCGATCCGGCTTTTTTCCCGTCGATGTAAATGGTGCTGGCCTGGTGGCCGGAAATGGATCCGTCGAAGGTGACCATGACGTGCTGCCACTTGCCGGAGGTCAATGTCGGGTCCGCGAGGACTTTGTTAGCCGCCTTGTCCCAGGAATCGATGACATGATAGGCGGGCCTGCCGTCCTCCAGATAGAGATCCCAGCCGCGGAACGCCTCCGCAGGATTCATGCGGGCGATGATCGCGCCGGTCGGCTTGCCCTCCACCAGGACGAAGCCGCCGAAGGTGACGCGGTCGGCGCGCGAGAAACTTCCGATGTCACCGAGCTCCACGGGCTCGCCACTGACGACCGGGGCTTTTCCGAGTGGAGCATCGATCCGCTCAAGCGTGGCCGGCCATTCGCGCGGTTTTCCATCGACCAGACCGCGCAACGGGCCGTCCGCTTCATTGAGTGGCAGGTGAATCGCCAGCGTGGAGTCGATCTCGCGCGACGGTTCGATGACCGCCGTCGCCAGCCAGGTTTCGAAGTCCGGACGAGCCACCTCGACACGTGCGGCGATTTGTTTTTGCACTTCACCAATCTCGGTCGCCAAGGTTTCCCAGCGTTTGCGGTCGTCCAAATGGGGCACGAAGACGTTTGGTGGATGTTCCGCATTGTTGCCATCGAGAGCGGACATCGGGGTGTTCCTGAAAAAGGCGGCCAGCGAATAGAACTCCT
>JBIHZT010000139.1:0-7920 GCA_044240265.1 Luteolibacter sp.
TCGCCTACACCGTTTCCGGCAACGCCTCCAACGGCTTGGCGCTCTATCAGGACGGTGCGTTGCTCGGCACCGCCGCCGGCCAAACCAGCAACAACCTCACCGATCTCAACATCGCCCGCGAATACAACGGCCGCTATCTGAACGCGAGGTTCGACGAAGTCCGGATCTCCTCCGTCGCCCGCTCCGCAGCCTGGCTCCAGGCCACCCACGCCACCATCGGCGCGCCCACCACTTTCACCAACGCCTCCTTCGTCAGCACCTACGCCGCCAACGCCCCGGCCATGGTCGCCACCCGCCCGGCCACATCCCTCACCAGCAACACCGCCACCTTGAACGGCAACCTTGCCTCCACCGGCGGCGCGACCACCACCGTCACCCTCTATTGGGGCTCCACCGACGGCGGCATCACGCCCGCCAGCTGGGCCAACAGCACCGCCCTCGGCACCCTGCCCGTCGGAAATTTCAGCAGCAACATCAGCTCCCTGACACCTGGAGCCACCTACTACTGCCGCGCCTTCGCCACGAACGCCAATGGCAACTCCTGGGCACCCGACTCCATCGCTTTCACCACTCCCACCGCCGCACCCACCGGCCTCGCCTTCACCTCTTCTAACGGCAGTATCACCCTGCAATGGAACGCCGTTCCCGGAGCCACCAGCTACACCGTGAAACGCGGCACCGGCAGCGGCGGCCCCTACACCACGCTTCTCTCCAACATCACCGGCACCAGCTTCCTCGATCCCAGTGCCACGCCCGGAAGCACCTGGCACTACGTCGTCTCCGCCTCGAACGCCACCGGTGAAAGCGCCAACTCCGCCCAGGTCAGCGTCGCCACCCTGACATCACCCACCAATCTCGCCGCCACTCCGGGCAACGCGACCGTCGCTCTCACCTGGACCGCCTCCGCCGGAGCCACCGGCTACACCGTGAAACGTGCCGCCACCCCCGGCGGCCCCTACACCGTGCAAGGCAGCACTGCCGCCACCACGTTCAATAACCCCGCCACCAACGGCACGACGTATTTCTACGTCATCACCGCCACCGCCGCCGGATTCGAAAGCCCGCAATCCAGCGAAAAATCCGCCATGCCCGTCGCCAGCCTCGCAGCCCCCACCGGCCTCGCCGCGCTTCCGGCCTCCGGCAGCGCCACCCTCACCTGGAACACCGTCCCCAACGCCCAGAGTTACACCCTCAAACGCTCCGCCACCAGCGGCAGCGGCTACACCAACGTCGCCACCGGTCTGCTTTCACCATCCTTCACCAACACCGGCCTCACCAACGGCACGCCGTATTACTACGTCGTAGTCGCCGTGAATGGCACCAACACCAGCCCGAACTCCGCCGAAGTCGCCATCACTCCGGCCACCACGCCCACCACCTTCACCACCGCCAGCGCCGGAACTTGGAGCACCGCCATCTGGACCCCCACGAACCCCGTCGCCGCCTTCGCCACCACCATCATCCTCAACAACACCGGCTCGATCAACAGCATCCAGAACCTCGGCTCCTTCCTCTTCAACAAACTCCAACTCACCGGCCAAGGCGTCGCCCTCAGCGGCGACCGCCTCTACCTCTCCGGCACCGCACCCGCCATCACCGGCACCAACAACGTCGTCCATTCGATCGCCAACCCGCTCACCATCGACGCCCTCACCACCGTCACCGTCCCTTCCAACACGCTCACGCTAACAGGCAACCTCGATGGCACCGGCTCCCTCCTCAAAAACGGCGCCGGCACCCTCAGCCTCGGCGGCGTCAGCTCCTACAACGGCGACACCACCCTCGACGGCGGCACCCTCCGTTACACCACCGACAATCCCAACCTCAAATCCCTCATCCTCGGTGCCACTCCCGGGAGCACCACGGTCAACGCCATCGATCTAGCCAACGCCAGCATCACCACCACCGACCTCGTCCTCCAAAACAACAACTCCACCGCCAACACCCTCACCATCGGCTCCGGCAAAACCCTCACCATCCACGGTGACGTGCTCGCCGGCACCTACAACTCCTCCACCACCAGCAGCACAGGCCTCACCGCCACCGGCGCGGGCACTCTCCATGTAAGTGACGAATCCGGACAATTCAGCGTCGGTTCCAGCAACAGCGGCTCCGGCGTCACCACCACCGTCAACCTCGCCGCATTGCAAAACTTCAACCTGCAATACCCCAGCGATGGCGGCGTCCTGACCCTTGGCAACGGTTCATCCGGCAACACCAAACCCGCCACCCTCACGCTCGCCGCGAACAACCTGATCGAGCTCGATTCCATCCAAATCGGCGGTAACCAGGTCAGCAACGCCACCCAAACCCTCAAGCTCGGCTCCAGCTCTAACATCCTGCACGTCGATTCCATTTCCATCGGCACCACCACCTCCCCCTCCGGCGGCGGCCGCGGCATCGGCGCGCTTTTGTTCAACACCACCACCGGCTCCCTCACCCTCCGCGACCCCTCCGGCACCGCCGGCACCAACCTCTTCATCGCCGACAACGGCGGCAACGGCAACGGCTTCGGCACCTTCGACGTCACCGGCCACAACGCCGACATCAAACTGAACTCGCTCCGCATGGGAGCCTCCTCCAACGCCACCGCCCGCACCGACACTTTCAGCTTCAATCAAGGAACCCTCGACATCATCCGTCTCGACGTCGGGCTCGCCCAAGCCAACTCCACCGACACCCGCACCAGCCAGATCAACCTCGGCGGCGGCGCGGTCACCCTCGGCAATGGCGATACCGATAACCCCGGCCTCATCAGCCTCGCCACCAACGCCGCCGGCATCCTCAACCTCACTGGCGGTACCGTCACGGCCTACAAGAACATCATCGAATCCACCGGCACCGGCAGCGCCACCCTCACCCTCAACGGCGCCACCCTCGACTTGTTAGGAAATTCCATCATCGATGTCACCACCCTCAACCTCCAGAGCGGCACCCTCAAAAACGTCGCCCAAATCAACGGCGGCGCGGCCATCACCAAGTCCGGCGCGGGTACCCTCGTCCTCGACGGCACCAACTCCTTCACCAGCCCCATCACCATCAGCGGCGGCACGCTCAACCTCGCCTCCACCCACAATCTAACTGGCGCGATCTCCGGCCCGGGAAACCTCACCGTCTCCGGATCACTCGCCGGATCCGGCAGCATCGCCGCCCCCACCACGGTCACCGGATCCCTCGCCCCCGCCGCGGGCAGCCTCGCTTTCACCGGCCCGCTCACCTTCTCCAGCGGCCGGGTGAAATCCAGCATCACCAGCAACTCCACCACCAGCATCGGCCAAATCACCGTCGCTGAAAACCTGACCACCGCCGCCCCCGTCGATGTCGTCCTCGACGCCCCCGGCAGCCTTGTGAACCTTAGCACCACCTTCTGGGAAAACCCGCAAAGCTGGCCGCTCCTCACCGCCGCTAACATTTCAACTCCATTCACCCTCGGCACCGTTTCCACCGACCCCGCCGCCCGAGTCGCCGCCGCTTACGGAAACTTCACCCTCCAACAAAACGCCACCAGCGTCACCCTCGTCTGGACTCCGCTCACCGCTCTCGAAGAATGGCGCTACACCAACTTCGGCAACTCCGCCAACACCGGCAACGGAGCCGACCTCGCCGACCCCGACAACGACGGCGTCAACAACCTCGCCGAATACACCGCCGGCACCAACCCCAACGACGCCACCTCGCTGCCCTCCTACATCTGGACCAGCACCGCCAATGGAAACTGGTCCACCGGCACAAACTGGAATCTCGGCACCGTCCCCGCCAGCAACCCCGCCACCAAACTGGAATTCCTCACCGGCCAAGCCCCCGGCACCATTTCCATCGCCGCCGCCAACGACCTGCCCGGCACCTTCCAGCTCAACAAACTCAGCCTCTCCGGGGTCAACCCCACCACGACCACCGCCGTCGGCCTTTCCGGCAGCCCGCTGCGTTTCGTCGCCAACGGCACCATCCAACCCGTCATCGCCCTCACCGCCAACACGAGCGGATTCACCTACACCGTCGCCAATCCACTAACCCTCGACGCCACCACCACCTTCTCCGCCACCAACAGCGGAAAATTCCTCTTCACCGGCCCCATCTCCGGCACTGGCGGCATCACCCGCACCAGCACCTGGTCCACACTCATCCTCAGCGCCGACAACTCCTATCAAGGCACCACCACCATCAGCGCAGGCACCCTGCAAATCGGCAACGACGGAGCCACCGGCACCCCCGGCTCCGGCCCCATCGTTAACAACGGCACACTGCGCATCGACCGCTCCGGCACTCTCAACCTCACCAACTCCATCAGCGGCTCCGGCACCCTCACCATCGACAACCCCGCCGCCGCCGACACCGTCGTCCTCAGCGCCGACAACTCCCACAGCGGCGGCACTACCCTCAACAAGGGAACTCTCAAACTCACCCACTCCAACGCCCTCGGCACCGGCACCAAAGCCCTCTCCTCCCCGGGAGCCGACCGCCGCATCCAGCTCTCCAACAACATCACCCTCCCCGCCGCCCTCACGATCAGCGCCTCCTCCAATTCCTTCGACGGCGGCGGCATCAGCAACCTCGATGGCAACAACCAGATCCAAGGCCCCATCCAAATCACCACCGGCAATGGCCTGCTCAACATCTCCAGCACCGCCGGAACCCTACTCATTTCCGGCAACATCACCGCCTCCACCACCGGACGCTTCCTCCTCCTCGGCGGAAGCGCCGCCGGCACCATCAGTGGCAGTATCAGCGACGGCAGCACTGTCGCCATGCCCGTCACCAAACAAGGCAGCGGCACCTGGACTCTAACCAACACTCACACCTACACCGGCACCACCGCCATCAACGCCGGCAAGCTCATCCTAAGCGGTTCGCTCACCAGCGACCTCACCGCCACCTCCACCGGCATCCTCGCCCCGCAAGGCACACCCGCCACCACCGGCAGCGTTTCCATCACCGCCACCGGCCGCCTCGAAGTCCGCCCCGGCGACACCCTCACCGTCGCCACCACAGTCACTCTCGCCGGAAACCTCGACATCATCGCCCCGCCCGGCCTCGCCCCCGGCACCAGCTACACCCTCCTCAGAAAAACCACTCCAGGAGCCATCACCGGCAGCTTCCTCGACAAGGCCGAAGGCACCACCTTCACCGCCAGCAGCTATAACTGGCAGATCACCTACCTCGGCGGCGATGGCAATGATGTCGTCCTGACGATCCCCCTCCCCACCGCTCTCAGCGCCGTCGAAACCTGGCGTCAACTCCACTTCGGCACCACCGAAAACACCGGCAACGCCGCCGACAGCGCCGACCCTAACAACGATGGCGAAACCAACCTCGTCGAGTTCGCCACCGGCCAAGACCCGCACGCCGCCACCCGCGCCACCACCACCCTCACCCTGCCGCCCGGCACCGATCTCGAATTCACCTACACCCGCAACAAAGCGGCCTTCGACGAGGGCTACCTCTTCGACATCCAATACTCCGACACCCTCGCCGATCCCTGGACCTCCGCCGGGCCCGGCGCCGTCCTCATCGACAGCCCCACGCAAACGGTGAAAGTCACCCTTGCCGAAGGCGCAACCGGACACCGCTTCATCCGCCTCAAGATCAGCGCGCCGTAAGCCCGTCAAAACTCCGGGATACGGTCCGCCGGAAACATGGCGGCGGCCCATCCGCCGAATGGACGACGCCCCGCGCATTGCCAACCCGGCGGATTTGCGTATCCTGCCCATCCTTTCCGCCAGCGGCGCGATTGATAAAAACCCACTCCCGGCTCCCGCGTATCTCTCCCCAAGCTTGATCATTCAACATCCGTGCGTATCGATTGCTCGCGCGGTTCAACATTTCGCCGCGAAACCCAAAATCCATCATGACCCGCCACATTCCCCGCCTGCTGGCAGGACTTGCCTGCATCCTTGCGCTCGCCGTCCTGTGGTGGCGCGCCCAACCCGCCAAGTCCACCGCGGAAGTGCGCCAACCGGAGATCCAGGCTCCCGCCATTTCCAGCCCGTCGCACCAGCCGGTTCCCGCATCGCCGGCCGATGAAGCTCCCGCCGCTTGCGCCGGCGGAAATTGTAACCACGCGGAGCACACCCGGACCGTCGCCATCCAGGAACCCCGCAAGCTGGACCTGCCGCTGGATTTCCTCGACCGCATCGTCAAGAGCGATGCCGTGGCCTTCGAGCTTCCGGACGGCCGCAAGGTGGAATGCGCGGACGCACGCATCGAGAAGGATGAAAAAGGCGTGGTCTCCGTGACCGGACAATTCACCAGGCCCGTGCCCGGCACCTTTTTCTTCCGTCGCCAGGATTTCCCCGGCCTGGCTGGGAAAATAGTCGGCAACGTGATTTTCACGGGCGAGAAGACCGCTTGGAAAGTCCTGCCGGAGGGCAAGAACGGCGATCCCATCCTCAAGGAAGTGCCGATCGGCGAGGTCATCTGCGTCGGCTACGCTCCACCTCAGGAAATGCCGCAGGACCACCCGTCCACGGTCGCGCTGCCGGAATACCAGGACGTCATCCCGCTGCAAAGCCTGCCCGGCGCGCCCGGCACGATCTATCTGGATTTCGACGGTTCGAAGGGGCCGCACGACACCTGGTCCTACACCGGCGACGCCGCGCCCTCCGGATTCAGCAACTCCACCATCCGCGACATCTGGATCCGCGTGGCCGAGGATTTCCTGCCCTTCAATCTCAACGTCACCACCGACGCCAAGGTCTATGAAAACGCCACCCGCGGCCGCCGCATCCGCTGCATCATCACTCCGACCGGTTGGCACAACGCCGGCGGCGTCGCTTATGTCGGCTCATATAACTGGGGCGGCGACCCGGTCTGCTGGTCCTTGAACTATACCGGAGACGGCGGCGTCACCGTGATTTCCCACGAGGTCGGCCACACGCTCGGACTCTATCACCACGGCTACAGCACCAGTGAATACTACAGCGGCCACGGCAGCGGAGTCACCGCCTGGGCCCCTATCATGGGCACCGGCTATGGGAAAAACCTCAAACACTGGTCGCGCGGCGATTACTATCAGGCCACCAAGCCGAACCAAAACGACCTGACCACCATCAGCAACCAGAACGGCGTGGACTACCGCACGGATGATTGCGGAGACACCCTCGCCACCGCCCGCTATCTCGCCATCGCCCCCGGCAACACGGTGACCAACCAGCAGGGCATCATCGAGCGCACCGGGGAGATCGACGCCTTCCGGTTCAAATCCACCGGCGGCGCGGTGAGCCTCACCGTCAGCACCGCCACCATCTCCCCGAATCTCGACATCCTCGCCGAGCTCGTCAACGCCGCCACCGGCACCCTCGTCACCTCCAGCAACCCGACGACCAGCCTCGACGCCACCATTTCCGCCACCGTGCCCGCGGGTGAATACCTGCTGAGAATCACCGGTGCCGGCTTCGGCACGCCCACCACCAGCCAGAACGGCTACTCGAACTACGGCTGCCTCGGCTCCTACAAGATCGGCGGCAGCGTCGCCGGCGGCGAGACCTATCAGGCATTCCCCATCGCCGAAAACAGCCCGAATGGCACGGTGCTCGGCACCGTCACGCCCCGCACCCTGACCGGTGGTCCGTTCAGCTATGTCATCGCCAGCGGCAACACCGGCGGCATCCTCGCCCTCAACTCCTCCACCGGCAGCCTCACCGTCGCCAACTCCAGCGCCCTGAATTTCGAAACGCTGTCCACCCGGTTCGACGATCCCGCCACGCTGGAGCTCTTCATCACCGTCACGAACACCAGCACGGCCGCCACCGAGACCGTCCGCGCCACGGTCACCGTCACGGATGTGAACGAACCGCCGGTCATCACCGGTTGGGCGAATGCCGTGGTCTTCGAGGGTACCACCCCGGGCGTCAACGTGGTGGAAATTTCCGCCACCGATCCGGACCGCTTCGACGGCCCGACTTACTCGATTTTCTCCGGCAA
>JBIHZT010000140.1:0-7888 GCA_044240265.1 Luteolibacter sp.
GATTTTCATGCTCCAGTCATCGTCATGAAGATCTCACCCAATGCCACCCGCCGTAAGTTTTTGAAATCATCCCTTGGTGCCGCTGGCGCGGTATTCGCCGGCCAGCAGATTGTCCGGTCGGAAACGCTGGGCAATGCGACCAAGACCGCTGCGAATTCGCGGATCGGCATGGGCTTCATCGGCATGGGCTTGATTTCCGATGGCCACCTCCGGTCGTTTCCCGGCATGATGGACGTCCAGCCCATCGCGGTGTGCGATCTCAGGGATTGGCAGGTGAAAAAAGCGCTCGAGACACTCAAGGAAAAAGGATACGAGGGCGTCCTGGGGACCTCCCGCTTCGAGGAAGTGCTAGCCAATCCCGACGTGGACGCGGTGTGCGTGACCACACCGGACCACTGGCATGCCGCGATCGCGCTGGCCGCGATGAAGGCGGGCAAGGATGTGTATGTGGAAAAGCCGATGACGCTGACCATCGAGGAAGGCAAGGCACTCGCAGCTGCGGAGAAAAAATACGGCCGCATCGTGCAGGTGGGCAGCCAACAACGCTCATCCATCTATTTCCGGGTGGCCGCCAATCTGGTGCGCAACGGAATGATCGGCGACATCAAGGAGATCTACTGCCGGCTCGGTGATTTCCCGCTGCCGCCGGAGAAAGAGACCATTGTCCCCGTGCCTGAAGGTTTCAACTACGACCGCTGGCTCGGGCCCACGCCGTTTTTCGAGCACTCGGAAAACCGGGTAAAAGGGGACTATGGCGGCGGCTGGCGCAGCTATTGGGAATACGGCAGCCGCAAGTTCGGTGATTGGGGCGCGCACCATTTCGACATCGTCCAGTGGGCGCTCGACCGCGACAATACCGGTCCGGTCGAATTCATTCCCAAAGGCTTTGAGGGAGCCGAGCACCACCACTACCGGTATGCCGACGGCATCACCGTGTGGCGCGACAAGACACCTGACAACGGCCACATGATCCGCTTCATCGGCACCAAGGGCGAGGTGCTTGTTAGCCGCGACAAGGTGGAATCATCCCCCGCCGAACTCGTCCGCCACAAATTCGGCCCTAACGACATCCAGGTCTATGAATCCAAGGATCACCGGGTGAATTTCATCGAATCCATCCTCTCACGCAAGCCAACGATCTGTCCGGCCAGTGTCGGCCACCGCACGGGCACCATTTGCCAACTTTCCGGCATCGCCCAGCGCCTCGTCCGCCCGCTCAAGTGGGATCCGCAGGCCGAGCAGATCGTCGGCAATCCTGAGGCAGCCGCCATGCAGGACCGCCCGCGCCGCAAGGGCTACGAAATGCCTGCTTGATGGCAGGCTGGCGGACCCTTGGGACCGCCAGCTTTTCGTCGTGCCCGTCCGCCGCCACGGGCCCCATCCCTACCGCCAGTCCCGCCACCAGCTGGCGGGGCGCCTGGAGGCCTTTTAGAGACCGCGGAAAGCCCTGGCCAGAACCCGGAGATCCAATCCTCGGAATCGAGTTGAAGGCAAAACCCACGCCGGACACCCACCACTGGAAACGGGCACAGGCGCAGCGAAACGCCGCCGGGCGGAAAAGGTTTTTCTCAGCGCAACCTGCCGACGGCCCACTTGAAGATGGCGATGCTTTCCGGCGAGAGCTGGCCGTCCTGGGTGATCTCGAGGTTGAAGATCGGCACGTTGCGGTGGGCGATGAAGCCATTGATCAACCCGGTCAGTTGGTTGGCGTGCCAGCGCGGACCGGAGGGCGGGGTGTCGCGGCTGCCGTGGACCCAGTTCGAGTCGGAAATCAGGCAGGCGCTGGCGGGGAGACCGGCTTGGGTCCCGGAGGGGTAAACACCCTTGGAATCGGGCGTTAGAAGCGCGTCGATGCCGCGCGGGTCGTAGCAAGCCTCGCCGGTGCAGTAGTCATGGAACTGGGTGGGATTGTTCAATTCCCAAGCATTGAAGCTGACCAGGCGTCGCGGGTTACCGGCTTTGGCAGCCTTGGCAAGCGATTCCCACGGTGCGCTGCGGTAGTAGTAATTGGTCGAGCCGTCGTCGAACCACCAAGCGGCGAGCTTGTCGCCATAGCGGTTGCCGGCTTCGGAGATGATGCTCTGCAAGTTGTTGAAGAACCGGCTGGTGTCGATTTCCCAGAAACCGCTGGCCTTGAGCCAATCAGGGTCGTCATGAGCACCGAGGTGGAAGTAGGGGAACATCTTCATGCCGCGTTTCGCCAAGGCAGCGGCGAGGTCGGCGGGCAGGTCGCGCTGGGTGGTGCGACCGGGGATGATGGCGTCGAGCGACTTGAGCGGCGCGGGAAAATACTGCATCGCGTGGGAGGTGGTGATGACTACGAAGCCGGCACCGGTGGACTTCATGGTGTCGGCGAAGGCCTCGACATCAAAGTCGGCCATCGCCTGTTCGTAGGGTTTCTGATCGCCCTTGAGAGGCATCGACTGCTTGGTCCAATGGACCATCATGCCGGAGCGGGCCTTCTGGAACCAGGCCGGGTCGGCACGCATGGCGAGGGCGCGCTGGGTGAGTGCGGCGCGCACGGCGGGGCGGACGAGTTAGACGGCGTGGAGTTCGGCGTTGAAATCCGGTTTGCCATCGGCGGCGGCGATTTTCAGCGAGACCGTCGATTCACCGGCCGGCAGGTCGAGCAGGCCTTCGAGTTTGACGCGTTGCCAACTGTGGGGATTGGCGGGCAAGGTGGCGCGGAGCGACTGGCCGACGGCGTCGAGCTTGAAGGTGAGCGGCTGGCTGTTGGCGCGCTTGACGAGTAAAAACACCTCGTGGGGCGCCGCCTCTGCGGTGGTGATCTTCCAGGTCGCAGATTGGTCGGTGCGGGTCCAGCCGGAGACTTGAAACTTGCCGTGGATGGAGTGACTGACGCGGTTGAGGCCATCGCTCAGTTCGGCGTCCACCCCCATCAGCACGGTGAAGTCGTCCGGCTTGAGTTTGAAGTCCGGTTTGAACTGGGCTGAGGCGGGCGTGACGGCGGCGCAGGCGGCCAGCAGACAGGCGATGGTTTGTAGGATCGGTTTGCGGATCATGAGGTTCGGAGGCTCGCTCATGAGAGCGAGACGGGATGTATTGAAGTGCGGCAGGAAAAACGCGGTCTCACGACCGCGCCTAAGGCTGGGTCACCTCATTTTGGTAAGAGATCGGACTTGTACGAAACACTCGTTGGAATTATTCGGGCCGAATGGCTCGCAAAAAGACCCGTGATGAGGAGTATGCAGGAGGATTTCCTCCCAGCATGGAAGCATTTGAAAAACTCACCGATCCGCGTGACGGACGCGCCAAACGCCACTACTTCGGCGAGGTGCTTTTCATCGCCCTGGCAGCGATGGTCAGCGGCATGGATGACTTCGCGGACTTCGAACGCTTCGCCCAGGAGCGCGAGAGCTGGCTGCGCAAGTGGCTCAAGCTGCCCAACGGCACCCCCAGCGACGACACGTTCCGCCGCCTTTTCACCGCGCTGGCACCCGAAGAGTTCTGCGACTGTTTCATCGATTTCACCAGCTCACTGAGCGGGCGGCTCGGTCAGGAACTCGTGGCCATCGACGGCAAGACCCTGCGCGGCAGCTTCACCGCGCCGGACAAATCCGACGCCCTGCACCTCATCAGCGCCTGGGCCACCTCCAGCGGCTTGACGCTCGGCCAGCTGCTCGTCGATTCCAAAACCAACGAGATCACCGCAGTTCCCAAGCTGTTGCGCCAGATCGACGTAAAGGGCTGCGTGGTGAGCCTCGACGCGATGGGTTGTCAGAAAAAGATCGCCATCGCCATCCGCCACGCGGAGGCGGACTACCTGCTGGCGCTCAAGGGCAACCACGGCACGCTCCACGGCGAGGTGCGGGATTTGTTCGCCGATCCCGCCGCGCTTGAGGCGGCGCGGATGGCGGGAGCGACCGTGGCCACCGCCACTTCCCATGACAAGGGCCACGGCCGCATCGAGGAGCGCCACCTGACGGTCACCGACCATCTCGGTTGGATGGACGCCAGGGAGCGTCGCTCGTGGCTCGACTTGCGCAGCCTGGTCCACCTGCGCTCGGTCCGGCGGATGGCCGACGGCAGCCGCAGCGAAGAGAACCGCTACTGGCTGACGAGCTTGGAACCCGACGCTCGGAAGTTGTTGGATCTGAGCCGCAACCACTGGGGTATCGAAAATCAATGCCATTGGGTGATGGATGTCACTTTCGGCGAAGATGCCTCGCGAATCCGCAACGGCCACGCTGCAAGAAACATGTCACTGCTGCGACGGACCGGCCATAACCTGCTCAAACACGATCAAACCGTAAAAGACTCCATCGCTGGCAAACGCAAGCGCGCCTGCCTCTCTACAGCCACGCTCGAAAAGTTCCTCAAACTCGACCATTCAAAATGAGGTGGCCCTTGGCGGAGCGGAGGAATGGATTGATTCGGGATTTCGTGGGGATTTATAGTCAGAGGTCAGAGGTCAGAGGTCAGAGGTCGGGAAGACTCGAGCGGATGACGTCGGGGTTTTCTCTCTTACTGAAACACCGGAGCACCGGAGCACCGACTACTCACGCGCTGCGGCGGCGACGGAAGGCGAAGCCACAGGCACCCAGTGCCGTCAGCACCGCGATGGATGGCTCGGGGACGGCGGTGAAGCTGAGGTTATAGTCACTACCGCTTTGCACGAAATTCGCGGTGTAGCCAGCATCGTCGTAGCCGGTGATGCTGGCCAGCGTGAATCCCGTGGTGCTCACATTCTGGAAAATGGTGTACGTGTTGGCGTAGCTGAAACCACTGACTTGGGTGAGTGCCAGGGTCGCGTTGCCAGAGCCGGTGAGCCAATCTCCGGCGGAGTTGAACGAGATGAGATCGCTGCTGGTTCCGAGTTCGAAGGCGATGATGGAGCCGCTGTCGAAACCGAGTTTTCCGCCGACAGAAGCGATGAAATCGAGGGTGCCGGGGCTGGCACCGGGGGCGAGGGTTCCTGATCCGCCGATGTTAAGGGTTTTTGTGCCGAGATCGACTGAGCCAAGACCTTTGAGCGTCTGGGCGGTTGCACTGCCGATGCTGGTGCTGGTGGTGACTCCGGTGATGTTGAGGGTGCCGGAGTTTTGCACATCGATGACGGCGGAACTGTTGATGGAGCCACTGCCGGAAAGAGCGAGAATACCATCGGAGACAGTGGTGTCTCCTGTATAGCTGCTGGTGGCGGAGAGGGTCTGCTTGGCCGCGCCATCCTTGACCAGCGCGAGGTTGCCGGTGATGGCGCTGTCGTAGCTGTAGTCAACGGTATTGCTGATGGTCAGGGTCTTGGTCGTGCCGCTGGAGTTGGTGACCGTGGCGGTGCCACCAGCAGCTCCACGCGTAAGACCTGCGACTTGTTGGTTGTGGTTGTTCAAGTCAAAGATCGCGGCGTCGGACACACTGCCACCGGAATGCACATTCAGGATTGTTCCTGTGGGAAGTGAGTTGTCCGCGCCCAAGGCAAGTGTGCCGCGGATGATCTGCGTCGATCCTGTGTAGTTGTTTATACCGGAGACCATCACTTTGCCATTGGTCGCGTCGGCACTTATGACGAGAGAAGTGCCTGTTCCATCAGTAATTCCACCGTTGATTGTCAGGGTGCCGTTGGACATGGCACCAATTCGGCTATCGCCGGAACCAAGCAGGACACTTCCCGCCCATTCGGCTGACGAGTCTGCTGCGACCTGAAGCGCGCCGCGCACGTTCGTTCCATACCCACTGATGGAAATGGTCTTGCCGGTAACCGTGATTCCATCTGCCAGTTGGAGGGCTGCCGAGTTAGTGCCAACCACCGAAATACCGCTGGTGCTGCCGAGGGCACTGTTGTGGGCGATATTCAGGTAGCCGTTCGTGATAGTCGTGGTGCCGCTGTAGGAATTCGAGTTGGAAAGCACCTGCGTGCCCGCACCCGACTTCGCGAGGGCAAGGCCAGTGCCGCCGCTAATGCTGCCCGAGTAGCTGACACTACCCGACTGCGGATTCAGCGTGAGGGAGGTGACGTTGGCTGAAAGCGCCATGTTCCCGGTACCCGATAACCCACCGATGGTTGGAGTGTTCACGCCGGTGAGGTTGAGTGTGCCGCCACCGGTGAAATCCGTATTGAGCGCGCTGAATTGCAAGGCCTGGTTGTGAGTCAGGGCCAGGGTACCACCGGTGATGGTGGTAGTTCCCTGGAAGGTATTGGCTTTGGAAAGAATCCATTTGCCAGCCCCGCTCTTGAGCAATGACGGAGTGCTCCCGTTGCTCAAGACGCCGGAGAACTCGTTATTGCCAATGGAAGAGCCGGCCAAATCAAGCACGCGGGAGACTGCACCGGCGGAAATATTCCCAGCCAGTTTCAGGGTGCCGCCATTGCTGATGATCTTAGTGTTCCCATTGCCGACAGTCATGCTGATGTCGCCGTTGATGGTGTTGTCGCCGGCTGTGTTCAGGATAACGCCATTCGCACCGCTGGTTTGGAAGGTGATGGTGCTGGCCAGCGAGATGTCCAAGCCGCCGTTGCTGTCGAGTTCGAGCAGGTTGGATTGGCCAGGCGATCCAGTGCTTGCCGAGTTGTTGGTCACGGTCTTGGTGCCAGAACCAAGCGCGTTGCTGTTGGTGATGCGCAGCGTGCCGCTGCTGATACCCAGAGAGACGTTGCCGGTGAAGGTGTTCACGCCGGAGAGGGTGGCATTGCCGGCACCGGTCTTGGTAAAGCCCGCCGAACCGTTGACCAGGAGGTTGGCCGAGATGATGGCGTTGCCGGTGGTGTTACTCGCCGCGTAGGAGGCTCCGGTCAGGCTGCCATTGAGGATGGTGTCGCCGCTGGCAGAAGCCGCCGACACGCTGACCGCGCCGACCGTCCGGCTGAGGGTGCCGAGGTTGAGCTGGCCTCCGCTCATCGTTAGCGCCGCGCCGTTGACCAAGGTGCCGGAGCCACTCAAGGCCAACACGCCGCCGCTGACTTCAGTAGTGCCGGTATAGGTATTTGTGCCGGAGAGCGTCAGCGTGCCCGCGCCAAGCTTGGTCAAAGCCAGATTATTCTCGTTCGTTCCTCCGCCGCCCAAGGTTCCGCCGAAGTTGTTGGAACTTGCGACGTTCAGCGTGAGGGTCGATGCCGTGCCCGCACCGCCGACTACGGATCCCCCGTTGCCGGTGATCGTCAGCCCGGCCAGTGTCTGGTTGCGCGCCGTACCGTCGCCGAGAACGAGTTTGCCGGTGGTGGATGCGGCACCCAGGGTGACGGTGCCTGTAGTCAGCAAACGATCATTGCCAACTCCGATGATGATGCTGCCGTTCTGGATTTTCGTGCCGCCGCCGTAGGTATTCACGCCGGAGAGCGTGAGCCCCCCGCTTCCGATTTTGGTCAGCGCATCGGTGGTGGCACCAGACAGACGCAGCAGAGGCTGGGCAATGGTCACGTTGAAGGCTTGGGTATCGATGGTGCCGCCGCTGTTGCTGATGGTTGCCGTGTCGGCTGCAAGAAAGGCCGCATTGTCCGCCCTGGCCTGAAGCGTGCCGCCATTGAAATTCACCGCCGTCGTGCCGAAGGCACCGTTGGCGATGTTATTTACCGCCATTGTACCGCTGGTCAGGTTAACGTTGGCGGTTAAGCTATTGGTAGCAGGAGAGGCAGCACCCAAAGTCAAGGTAGGAGCGGTTAAGCTGCCTCCAGACATGTTAATGGCGGAAGTGTAGGTGCCAGCCTGTCCACCCATTCCAACATTTGCGTTGAACGTCACATTCGCTATCCCGCTGACGTTGAAGTTGGTGTTCGCGCGCTGGGAGAGGATCGTGGAACCAGAGACGGTAAAGTTGCCGCCGGAGATGTTCAGGTCCGTGTCGTTGTAGTTTGCCGTGTAGAGGTTGCTGGCCACGGTGGTGGTGCCGCTGTCCTGGGTAAATGTGGAAGTTCCCGAACCCGCTCCGCTGC
>JBIHZT010000141.1:0-7866 GCA_044240265.1 Luteolibacter sp.
TCGAGGGCGGCATACATGTCCTTGCCCTCGGTGTGCGCCTCGATGGTGATGTGGTTGGCGCAGAAAAGGATGATTTCGGCAATGTGCCGGTTTTTTTGGACGTCGAGAATGACCTTGGCCTCGATGATGCGCGGGTAGTCGAGGTGGAGTCCCTCGATTTTCTTGATCGCATGGTCACGGAGGGCATCGGTCACTTGTTCGTGCCGCACGGTGACGGTGATCGGCAGATTGACGTTGGCAGTTTGCATGTTCGTATTGGTTGGTGGTTGGGTGAGTGGATGGCAGGTTCAATTGCCCTATCCATCAACGATCTTGTACGAGATTTCAGATCATTGCCATGCTCAACTTTAAAAAAATTCCGCAGATTCTGTCAGAAACGCCCCCGTGGCGGCGGGCGCGGAGGTGGCTCGGTTCCACCGTTGTAACCCGCTCTATTTCGGGCGTGTAAGCTCTTCGAAAGTGGAGCCAGGATCCTCGCCAGGTACCGCTTCGGGCGTCGTGGCGGTGGGTGTCGCTGCAAAAAGATCCTTGAAGTTATCGGTAGGGGCCGACGCGGGCCCCGCGATCTTCAGAGTGAGCCAGCGGAAACCCTCCTGCGCCGGACCGAACAAGGTCTTGAGGCGCGGGTTTTTCGAGGCACCGATCATGGCCTCGGCGATGCCGATTTGCAGGCTGCCGGACAATTGTTGGTTGGCGGCCATGGTGATTTCACCCCGGCACGCCATTCTTCCCTTGTTTTCGAAGTTGAGGTTCCGCATGGCGACCGCGCCCTTTTCCCGGTGGAGGATGCCGGTCGCGTCGGATTCGAAAACGGGTTCGAGGAACCATGGGTCGTCGATGGCCAGGGCTAGGCTACGGAGGAAGGGGAAGCCGCGGATTTCGATTCTCGACGAGGGACTCAGTTGGAAGGCGATTTCAAGTGCTGGGGTGGACCCTTCGTTGGGCTGGAATGCGAGGAAATTGGAATTCGCCACCGGCACGGAGTCAATTCTTCCCGCGAACAGGCGGCCGAGGGCGGTGCCGGTGATGCCGGAGATTTCAAATGAATCGAGAGCCAGCTCCAGCGAGGAAAGACGGTCGGCTTCGTAAGGATAGACCGGGCCGGACAGTTCGAAACTGCCGCGGTTGTCGGTCTCATGGAAGACGCGCAACCCGACGATGTTGGTTTCATTGCCCCGAAACTCTACCAGCGCGCGGTCCAAGCGCAGCTTTGGCCAGCCCGCGATGGCGATGTCACCCCGGTAGAGACTCAACTGGGACCGGCCGTTGACGGTTTCCGGGTTCAATGAAGCTTCCGATTTGGTGAGGCGGATCACCGGCGCGGATGGGGTTCCGAGCGTGAGGTTGAACGATGGGATGCGGTAGCGGTTGAAGCGGATGGGGAGTGTGTCGCCGGGATAGGGGAAGCTTCGCCGGGGTTCGCCGGATTGGGGGAAGCGGAGCAATAATGTGCCGTCGGCGACGGAGATTTCCTCGCCGGTCATGGCATTTCCGAGAAAGCTTGCTGGGAAGACCTCGGCGTTGAGTCCGCGCATGGTGATGCGTTCGAGGACGTTTCCGGCGGGCCATGTGAGCGTCAGGCTTCCGGCGTTGGCGGTCTTCGGGTTCATCCGGAATTGCTGCAACTCGACGGAGGCACCGCTCGCCTTTTCAATTTGGCTGACCAGTCGCTCGCGGAATGGACTGCTGTTCGCATAGATGACCGCCCCGCCGATGGCGAGGGCGGCGAGGAAAACGAGGATCATCGCGGCGGTGACCTGGAAGATGCGGACCCGGCGCATCGCCTGCTTTTCCTTTTTGACGGGCTGGCTGGTTCTGCGTTTGCGGCGCTTGACGCGGATGGCTTGGGTGCCGTCCGGACGGATGACGAGCTCGCCATCCTCGGGATTCGGCGGAGGACTGCTTTTCAGCCGGTCCATCATCTCGTCGATTGAGTATTTTTCGGGCTCGCTAGGGGATGCTGGCATCGGTGGGAAGGTGGAAAAATCAGGTGGGGTTCCCGGCTGGGTCAGCGGTTCCGATAACGGTGTCCGGTGGGATCCATCAGTTCCACGTTGACGAGGAAGATGACCATTTTGGAAACGGGTTGCTTGGCATCGCTCTCGAACAGGCGGCCGATGATCGGGATGCTGCCTAGGATGGGTGTCTTGTCGTTGACGTTTTGAATGGTCTCCTGCACCAAGCCACCCACTGCGACGGTTCCACCGTCGGCGACGTCGATGGTGGTTTCGATGGCGTTTTTGCTGAAAATGGGCATGAGGATCGCGTTCTTGGTGACCTCCACGGTCTGCACTCCAAAAGGCCCGTTGACGGTGGAATTGATGGGACTGCCGTAGTTGACGAAGCCGTCGAAGTCGCTGAACACCGGCTTGAGGGTGACGGTGATGTATTGTTTGTTCGCATCCACCACCGGGAGCACCTCCAGAGTGATGCCGACGTCCCGGGTTTCGAAAGCCGTAGGGGTGGCGGGGGTGACTGGCGTCGTGCCGCCGCTGCCGCCACCGCCTTCATTGGTGATGATGTTGCCCAATTGATCGATGGTGATGTTCTGGAAGTTCTGGTTGCCATCGAAGCCGACGGAATTCGGCAGTTCCGGGGGCTCGTATTCCGTCGGATAGATGAACTCGCGGACGATATTGATGGAGGATGACTGGCCGCTGCGGGTGATGGTGGTCGGTTGGGCCATGATATCGACGCCTTTTTTCTGGTCGAGTCCGCGCATCAGCATCTGCACGTTGCCATCGGGGAAATTCCCGGCGAGGCCGAGGATTCCGGGGGCCGGATTGCTTGACTGGCGGCTCGACTGGTTGCTGATCAGGTTGTCGATGGAGTTTCCCGAAATGGCGCTGTCTCCGCTGCGATTTCCGGCGGTGACTGGGTTGAGCTTGGTGACGCCGTCGGGGCCGGGCAGGTCCGGCGAGGTTTTTCCGTTGCCGACGGTGCCGCCCGAGCCAAACAGATCCTTGCCGAAAGTGGCGTTTTCCAGGAACCAATCAAAGCCGATTTCCTTGAGTGTGGTTTGCTCCACCTTGATCATGGTCACCTTGACAGAAACCATGACGGGCTCGGTCTTGGTGATCGTTTCGATGATTTGGGAGACGTAATCCTGGTTGACCTCGGTATTGACGACGAGAAGGGTGTTCGTGGCCGGGGTGTAAGTGGCGGAGGCTCCCTCGGGGAAACTCACGCCTTGCTGGACCAGCGCTTCCTGGGCCCCGAGACGTTTGGCGAGAAGTCCGCCGCCGGCAGGCGCGGTTGCAAACGGGTCCTCGGCCGGTGCGGCTCCCGCACCGCTGCTCATGCTGCTGATGAAATCGGGGGGGACCCGGTAGGTTCGGGAGACGAGTACCGGTGAGGAGGCTCCCGTCGGAGTGATGATCACCGAGAAATCGTCGGTGGTGTAGGCGGTCTGGGTGACGTCGCAGATGTATTTGAGCACCTGGGAAAGCGGGACGTTGCTGAGTTGAAGGGTGATCCGCGCGGCCTTGATTTTTTGTGCGGCAAGCGAGTCCGCTGACCCGAGATTGACTGCGAAGTTGACTCCCTTGCGGGTGGGGTCGAGTTCCAAGGTGTCATTCTCGCCGGCCCGGATCCGCAGGAAATCCAGAGCTTCATCCAGAGTGGTTTGGTCGAGGTTCACCTTGGGGATGATGATCCGGTCCAGTTTGTTTCTGACGGAAACGAGGGTGGCGACGGAGGAGTCGGCTCCGGGATCGGGCAGGGAGGCTTCGAGATCCAGTGTCGGAACCTGCAGCTCCCACTGGCTCTCGACCTGACTTAGCATCTCGGCGCGGGTCTGGTCGTAGGCTGCTTTTTGATGTCCGCTTTTTGCGTTTTCCACTCGTTCCATCCCGCGACGGGCGGCGGTGTTTGTCGGGTCGATGCGCAGCACTTCGGAGAATTTGGCGTTCGCCTCGTCGTATTTTCCGAGGTCGTAGGCTCCCTCGGCGGTGTAAAGCAGGCGGCGCACGGCATCAATGTCCTTGGCGTGTGCCGCGGTGAGCGCCGGATTCGTGCGGATCGGATCGTCAAGCTGGGCGCGGAAGGCGACCGCGCCGGGGTTGTTCGGGGCTACGGACTCCACAAGCACCTTGTCCACGACGGCTTTCGCCGCGGCGACATCGCCTTCGCGGGACAGGATGCGGGCGTGCTCGACGGAGGCTTGGGCGTAGCGCTCGGTGGCGGCGGCGCGCAGCTCGGCGGTAATCGGAGCGTTCGGGATCAGTTCGCGGGCACCGCTGTAGGCCTCGACCGCTTGGCCGTAGCGGCCGGCGTTGTAGGCTTCGTCGCCCTTGCGGAGGAGTTCCTGAGCCTCGTCGAGCGCGACGCTACGGCGGGAAAGTTCACTGGAGGCGAGACCTCCGCCGCGGGTTTCACCGCCCGACAGAGGAAGAATGAGAATAGCGCTGGCCAACAAAGCGGCACAATCACGGGAAAAATGAATGGGTTTGAATGTCTCCATGCGAAAGTCGCCGCGAGATATAGAGGGCTTGTCCGGCGAGAGTAAGCGTAAAATCCGGGAAATTCATCTTTTTGAAAGCCAGGGAAATTCGAGCTGTTGTTCGAGCCGCCGCCGGATCACGGGGCGTTGCCGGAGGTAGGGTGAAAGCTTGATTTCGATGGCCCGGAGAACCTTGGTGATGAGCGGTGAAATGCTGTTCATGAGAAAAGTGTTCTCATGAACTTTCTTTGTGTCAAGGCTTCGGCTTCATCGCCCCGGATTTTTTGTGAGCATGTCCCGCGCCGCCTTCGCATCTTGTTGGATTTGAAGGCGGAGTGCGTCGAAGGAGGGGAACTTGATTTCCCCGCGGAGGTGGCCTAAAAAGCGGATTTCGAGCTCCTGGCCGTAGAGGTCGCGGTTGAAGTCGAACAGGTGGACTTCGAGCGAGCGGGTGGTGCCGCCGACGGTCGGACGCAGGCCCAGATTGGCGATGCCGTCGAGTCTGACGCCGTCTGGCAGCAGGGCGCGAACGGCCCACACGCCGTCCGGAGGGAGTTGGGTTCCGCCGGTGGTTAGGTTGGCGGTCGGGAAGCCGATGGTCCGGCCGAGTTTCCGGCCTTCCACGACGGTGCCGGTGACGGAGTAAGGTCTGCCGAGCATTTGTTCCGCATCTTCGAGATTTCCGTCGCGGATCGCCTGGCGGATGCGGGTGCTGCTGATGCGGTCGCCGTCATGCATCACGGGCGGCACGGCCTCCAGCTTGAAACCACGCCGGGCGGCTTGCTTTTCGAGAAACGGCACGTCACCGCTGCGGTTGTGGCCGAAGCGCCAATCCTCACCCACGGCGATGGTCCGGACGGGTGCGGCCATGAGTTTTCCGATGAACTCCGCGGCTTCCATTTTGGCGAACTCGCGGTCGAAATGCAGCGGTATGAAAAGTTGTAAGCCGAGATCCGCGACCACGCGGGCTTTGTGGTCGAGGGTTTCCAACAGGGATTTCGGGGCCTTGTTAGGTGCGATCACGCGGATGGGATGCGGATCAAAAGTCAGTAATCCCGCCATCCCGCCCTCTCTTGCGGCGGCTTCCACCGCGCGGGCGATCACCGCCTGGTGGCCCAGGTGGACGCCGTCGAAGACGCCCAGGGCGAGATGCAGCGGCACGCCCAACCCGGGCAAGTCTTCAAGGCGGTTTCGAATCAGCACCTCGCGGGGATAGCGAGGCGGTGGTGAGGATTCAAGTCCGGGAAGCGAATGAAAACGTAAATCAGGATTTGTCCGCTGGCACGACGACCACCTGGCCGACTTCAAGGCCGGCGAGGACTTCCGTCTCGTCATTGGAGACGTGGCCGCGCTTGATCGGGCGGCGCTCGGTTTTGCCGTCGGCGAGTTTCACTTCCACGGTCCAGCCGAGGGGGCCGAAATCGAGGGCCTTGGCGGGGAGGACGATGGCGGCGGGCTGTTGATAGGAAATCAGGCGGATCTGCGCGGTGGCCCCGGTGACGGGGGAGGGGTCCTGCGGCCAAGAGGCTTCGAGATCCGCGCGGTAGGAGCCTCCGGGGTTGGGCGCGGTGGCGATTTTGAGGAATTTAACCGGGATTTCCGCCTCTTCGCGGCCGGTGAGGGTGGCGGTGCCGGCGAGTCCGGGCTTGAGCGCCCGTGCGGTCGCTTCGTCGAGGAAGGCGACCAGGCTCAACTTGGCGGATCCCGGGACGAAGGTGGCGAAGGCGGTGTGCGTGGGCGGGCGACCGTGAGGGACGAGGTTCTTGATTATGTCGCCTGTGGTCCAGCGGCCGTTTTCGATGGCTCCGTGATAGAATGTGCCATCGGCGGTGGCTTTGATTTCAAACCGGGCGCGGTCGGTTTCGAGGTCGGTTAGTGTCTGCCTGGCGCGCTGGTGGTTGGTTTTGAGGGCTTCGAGGGCGAGCTTGTTGAGCTCGATGGAGCGGGGGATGTCGGCCTCGGCTTTTTTGAGGCTGATGGCGGTGTCCCGCTCGCTGTCGGCGAGGGCTTTGGCTTCGCGGGGCAGGGTGACGTTGAGGGTGCGCTTGTGGTCGAGTGTCTCCATGCGCAGGGCGAACTCGGCGGCGGCGACGGCGTCCTGCTGGCGGACGAGGATGATTTCCTCGGTGTTTTCGGTGATGTCGTCAGCCTCGTACATCTTGGAGAGCTGTTTGAGCTCCTCGCGCTGGTTGGCGAGGATCTGCTCGCTACGCTTGAGCGCCTGTGTGGCGGACTCCTCGCTGGCCTTGCGGCGGGTCTGGGTGAAATAGATGTTTTCCTCCTGCGCGATCGCGGCGGCGCGGCGGGCCGCCTCCAGTTTGTTAGGCGCGGTTTCGAGGAGGATTTTCGCTTCGAGTTCCGCCTGGGCGAGGGCGAGTGCGCCGGATGCGAGTTCGCGGCGGGTGTCCTCGATTTTCCGGTCGATGTCCTCGGCATCGAAGCGGATGAGGACGTCGCCATGAGACACCTTCGCGCCGTGTTCGGTGATTTGTGTGATGCGGAAATCCACCCAGGTTTCCGGCTCGATTTTCAGAAGCGCGCAATCCCCAGCTGGCAGTGCGGTCGCGGTGAAGGACTTCTCGATTGAAAACGGCCGGAGTTCGATGGTGACCTCACCGGCGTGGGAAGCAGCTGCAATCAATGCGGGGATAATATGAAAAGGGGTGAGGCGGGACATGGGGGCGGCGCACTCAAACACGCCGCCGGGGAAAGATCAATCCGCGGCTTTTCCTTTCCGGGCGAGCCAGATGGGCAGGAAGCGCGGGCGCTTGGCATTTGGCGAGGAGGGGACGGTGAATTCCGCCACCTCGAAGCCTGAGCCTTGCAGGCGGCGGGTGAGGTTGGCGACGTGGCGGGAGCCTGCGATGGCGAGCAAACCGCCGGGCTGCAGGGCTTCGAAGGCGGCGGAAACCCAGCGGCGCTCATCGACCCAGGTGCGGTTGCGCGGGCCGGTGGGGGACGCGTCGAGATGGACGAGGATGGCGTGCAGCAGTCCAGCGTGCTTGATGAGCGACTGCGGGCCGCAGTCGTTTTCCAAGGTGACCCGCGGCTCGGTGAGCAGCGGACTGTCGGGAATGTGGGCGCGGTGCCAGTCGGGAATGGCGGCGAGTGGCTCGGCGACAATGAAGTTGGCGCGCTTTTGAGGAAGCTCCTTGGCGACGGCGGCGAGGGTGTGGCCAAGGCCGAGACCGGCAAACCAGATTTGCGGCTGGCGCGCGGGCCTGAACGGCGCGCAGGCAAGGCGGGCGAGTTCCTCCTCGGCTGCACGGGTGGCGGGGCCACAGATTTGCTGGCCGTGGACAAGCAGGGATTTGCGGCCGTCATGCTCCTGGAGGGAAAGGACATTTCCATCCGTGAGCTGGGTTTCTGCGAGAGTGATTCTTGGTTTCATAGCGCTTGAGGCGGACTTCTGCGGGCAGGGCTTA
>JBIHZT010000142.1:0-7855 GCA_044240265.1 Luteolibacter sp.
CGCGATGTTTTCCGTTTCCATGTCGCGAAGCTCATCCATCGACCGGACATGCTGGACCGGGAATCCCATCCCGCGGAAGCGTTCGAAAAACCGCCCGACCCCGCCGAGCGAGGCCGCGCCGAGGGTGTCGCCGTGGTAGCCGTTCGCGAAGGCGATGAAGCCGTTTCGCGCGGGCTGGCCGGTTTGCAAGCGGAATTGCACGGCCATTTTCAACGCGCACTCGACGGCAGTGGAGCCATCGTCCGAGAAAAACACCCGCTCCAAGCTGCGCTCGGGGAAAAACCCGCAAAGCCGGGCTGCCAGCTCCCCGGCGAGCGGATGGCTGAAGCCGAGAAACGACGTGTGTGCGGTTTTTTCCAACTGGGCCTGGATCGCCGCGTTGATCACCGGGTGGGCGTGGCCGTGAATGTTCGTCCAGATCGAGGAATTCCCGTCCAGATACCGCCGCCCCTCGGAATCCCACAACCACGAGCCCTCGCCGCGCACCAGCACCAGCGGCTCATGCCCGCGGCCGCACCATTCCGCCTGACGGGTGAACGGATGCCAGCAGTGGGTGTGATCGCTCTCGATCCATCGGCGGGTCTCGTCTCGCATGGCCCCAGAGTGGAGAACAAGCGGCGATCTTCAACCCACAATCGGCTTCCTTCGCTCGATCATGGGAAGTGTGACAAAATCGTTTCCTGAATTTCATGCTTATCATGATGATTTGAGATGACTTGCGGCCGAGTCTGGTCTAAGTCCTTGCGTGTCGAAGCAAGCACGCCCCCCAGTGCCGCAGAAAACGCTCAGCCCCCCCAAAAACAAGTCGGCGGATGTTGTAGGTACCCACCTCCAACATCCGCCGATTCCTTTTTCCGCAGGGAGGGCGGATGGTTTCTACGCGATCACGGCATATCTTCCGGCCGAAAACGGGGTATCTCTTGGGTGTCGCCGCAAGCACGTTTTCCCCCCAAGGTGCTGCGGACAAAGGCAAATTCCCCCCAAAACAAATCGGCGGATGTTGAAGGTTCCCCCTTCAACATCCGCCGATGACGTTTCGGGGATCTCCGCAATGCATTTTGCCCGGCAGCCCGGGCCTTCAAGCGGGAACCGCGCCTCTCCAGACTCGGAGGCGCAAGGGTGGACGAAGTTCGGCGACGGATGTCACATCTCTTCGGCTTTCCTTGCCCGGGCGGGTTTGCAAACCCGGGGTCCGTCATGCACCCGCGGCTTCGCGGAGGGCTTCGAGTTCTTCCCAGCGGGTGTAGAGCTTGGCGACCTTCGCCTTGTCCTCGTCCAGCTTGGCGACGAGTCCGGGGATTTCCGCGAAGCGTTTCGCCTGGAATTCCGGGTCATGTAACTGGGCTTCCAGCGCCTCGGTTTCCTGCTCGATGGCGAGGATGGCGGTCTCCATGCCTTCGAGTTCGTTCTTCTCACTGAAGGTGAGTTTGCGGCCTTTTTTCGCGGCGGGCGCGGCGCTGGCGGCTTTCTGCCGGGCGGCGGCCTCGCGTGCGGCGGCCTGCGCCTGGATCCGTTGGGCGGCCTCGCGGGCCTGGCGTTTTTCCAGATAGTAGGAGTAATTTCCCGTCTGCACGGTGATGCCGTCGTCCTCGAAGGCGATGATCTGGTCGCAGATGCGGTCGAGGAAATAACGATCATGGGAAACGACGATGACCGAGCCGTCGAACACCGCGAGCGCTTCTTCCAGCATCCGCAGCGAGGGCAGGTCGAGGTCGTTGGTCGGCTCGTCGAGCACGATGACGTTGCCGCCGTTTTTAAGAACTTTGGCTAACATCAGCCGCGCGCGCTCGCCGCCGGATAGAAGATCGACACGCTCGTTGATGCGCTTGTCGTCGAAGAGGAAGCGCCGGAGATAGTTCCGCGCGCCGAGCTGCTGGTTGCCGAACATCAGCTTCTCATTGCCGTCGGAAATCTCGTCCAGCAGCGAGCCGGTGCCGTCGAGCGCCATGCGCGTCTGGTCGATGTAGTTCACCTTCACCCGCTTGCCGGTGACGGCGCTACCTTCGCTCGGCTCGATCTGGCCGAGGCAGAGCTTGAGCAAAGTCGTCTTGCCGACGCCGTTTTTCCCGACGATGCCGGTGCACTGGCCGGGGCGCAGACTGAGAGTTAGATTCCGGAACAACCAGCGCGGCGATTTCTCCGAGCCCACGTTCACGCCGGCGCTTTCCAGCTCGACGACGATGTTTCCCAAGTCCGGTGGCGGCGGGATGAGCAGGTCCATTTCCCGTTCCTCGGGCGGCGCTTCCATGCCTTCGATTTCGTAAAACTTGTCGAGCCGGGTGCGCTGCTTGGTGCCGCGAGCTTTGACGCCGGATCTAACCCATTCCAACTCCTCGCGCAGGAAACGCTGGCGGCGGCGCTCGGTCTGGCTGGCGATTTGCTGGCGGATGGCCTTGGACTCGAGGAACGCCGTGTAATTTCCGGGATGGGAAAACGCGCGGCCCTGGTCGATCTCGATGATGCGCGTGGCGATGACGTCGAGGAAGTAACGGTCGTGCGTCACAAAAATAACAGCTCCCGGAAATCCCTTGAGATATTCCTCCAGCCAGCGGATGGACTCGGCGTCGAGATGGTTCGTCGGCTCGTCGAGCAGCAGCAAATCAGGCTGGCAGGCGAGCGCGCGGCAGAGCGCGACGCGACGTTTTTCCCCACCGGAAAGCGGGCCGACCATCGCGTCGAGCGGCGGCGTGCCGAGCGCGGTGGAGGCGGCTTTGATGCGGGAGTCGAGGTTCCAGCCGTCGGCGTGGTCGATGAGATGAAGCAGGTCGTTGAGCTCGGCGTCGCTGCCCTCGCCGTTTTCGTAGCGGCGGATGGCTTCGACAATGTCGGCCGCTCCCGAGGCGATGTTCTCCTGCACGGTGAGCTCGGAATCGAGCTCGAATTCCTGCGGTAAGTAGCCCACGCGGAGGGCACGGCGCAGGGAGATTTCCCCGGAATCCGCCATTTGCTGGCCGGTGAGAATTTTGAGCAGCGAGGTCTTGCCGCAGCCGTTGCGGCCGACCATCCCGGCTTTCTCCCCGGCGGCGATGGCAAGCGTGACGCCATCCAGCAGCGTTTGATAACCGTAGGTCAGGCGAATTTCGTTGGCGGAGAGGAGAGCGGACATGAAGCGGCGGGGATGTGCCCTATCCCAGGCCGAACGTCCATCGCGGATACGCTTTTCCGGTAAAGCCCCGCCACCTGCCCGCTTGCCCCGGACCGTGGCAGCGCTCTATATTCCAGCATCGCCACTTCCGAAACATCGTCCGCAATGTTTGAAGGCCGCCGTGAAATCCGCGTCCGCTCGCGGTGCGTCGGCGGTGACATCGACACCCGCTCGCTGCGCAAGGCCCGCAGCTTGTCCGCATCCCCGCTGACGCTGGAGGCCGGGCGCGGCGGCTGTGCGATCATTTTCCGCTACGGCGCGGTCGTGTTTTTCCACGTCGAGCCACTTGAAGAAACCGGCTTTCTCGATGGCATGCGCCCGCTCATCCTGCGTCCGGCCGACGAACCCCTGGTCGAGGAAATCGAGCTCGCCCTCTCCGAGGACGGGCGGGAAGGAATGGAGGGCGACACACTGTTCGTCGCGGACTTCTCCCTGCCTACGCTCCAGGTCGTCGCGGAAGTGCTCGCCCGCAGCGTGGTGCTCGAGCGCTTTGAGGGCCGGGTTGGCAGCACCTTCGAGACTCTCCAACCGATGGCCGCGGGTCTCGGCAGCGGCCGCCTGACCCGCGTCAACTATCGCAATTTACTCAAGCGTCTGGGCGACGTGCTACTCGACCAGCAGGAAATGGTCGGACGCATCGCCATCACCGACAAGCCGGACGTGCTGTGGGACCATCCTCAGTTAGAGCGACTGTACGCCCGCTTGGACGACGAGTTTGAAATCCCTGACCGCTTCGAAGCGGTCGAGGCCAAGCTGAACATGATCGGCCGCACCATCCAGACCTCCATCGACCTCGTCCAAAACCGGCGCAGCATGCGGGTGGAGTGGTATATCGTGATTCTGATCGTTGTGGAAATCGTGCTGACGCTTTACGAGATGTTTGTCCGGGGACGTTGAACGCGGCGAATGCTCCAATCCTAAGTCGATCAAACTCCTTGGCACCACAACACGGGACGGTATGTTCACGGCAAGGAAAATTCCTCCCCGAACACCATTTCAAATCCTCAATCATCCGTGAAAATCGCCGCCGTTCTCGTCATTCTCCTCACCGCCGCGCAGCTCGTGCCCGCTGCCGCCGGATTCTCCCACACCCTCGCGCTCGCCACGCTCGTCGTGGCAATGGCGCTGTTGGTGATGCTTTTTACCGGAAAAAATCAGCAGGAAGCCCCGAAGCCCGCCGTGGCCGAGGCCGTGAAGCCCATCCCGACCGCCATTCCGCAAAACCAGGCCCAAGCGGAAGTCGTCACACTGCTGGGAATTTTCCAGGAAAAGGGGCGTTTCGTCGATTTCCTGATGGAAGACATCACGCCTTACAGCGACGCCGACGTCGGCGGCGTGGCACGCGCCGTGCATCAAGGTTGCAAAGAGGCTTTGAGCGAACATTTCCACATCGAACCGATCAGTTCCGAAGGCGAGGGCGCGACCATTACCGTGCCCGCCGGCTACTCAGCCGATGAATTTCGCCTCGTCGGCAACCTCTCGGGCGAAGCGCCGTTCACCGGGAAAGTCGTCCATAAAGGCTGGAAAACCACCTCGGTGAAACTACCACGCGTTTTGAAAACCGACCGCTTGCCCGCCATCGCGCCGGCGCAGGTCGAGGTCAACTGAGCCCCCATTTCCCATGAGTTTTCAATTCAGCCTCGGCATCGACCTTGGCACCAGCAACAGCGCCATCGCCGTCGCGGATTTCGAGACCGGGCACACGTCCATCGTCGAAATCACCCAGATCCTCGCGCCGAACCAGATTGGCGAAATGCCGACGCTCGCCTCCGCGCTCTACATCCCGAATCCACAGGAATTTCCCGCGGATGCCGTGAAAGTTCCGTGGGAATCCGAGTCTGGAATCATCGGCCACTTCGCCCGAGTTCACGGCACCTTGGTCCCCGACCGGCTCGTCACCTCGGCGAAATCCTGGCTTTCCAATCCCCACATCGATCCTCGTCAGCCGGTCCTGCCATGGGCCTCCACCATCGAGGGAAAACTCTCGCCCTTCGAATGCTCCCGCCGCTATCTGGCGCACATCAAAGAGGGATTCCTCCACGCCGAAGCCGCCCAAGGCCGCGAGTGGGACCTCTCCCAAGGCCAGATCGTCCTCACCGTCCCAGCCTCCTTCGACGAGGTTGCCCGAAATCTCACCTACGAAGCCGCCGAAGCCGCCGGCCTACCCAACGTCGTCCTGCTTGAAGAACCGCAAGCCGCCTTCTACGCCTGGACCGCCCAAGCCGGAGCGGATTGGCGCACCCAAGTCAGCGCCGGCGACATCGTGCTCGTCTGCGACGTCGGCGGCGGCACTGCAGATTTCAGCCTCATCGCCGTCACTTCCAGCGGTGGAAATCTCGAGCTAGAACGCATCAGCGTCGGCGAGCACCTCCTGCTCGGCGGCGACAACATGGACCTCGCCCTCGCCTACACCCTGCGCGCCCAGCTCGAAGACGCCGGAAAATCCATCGACGACTGGCAATTCCTCTCGCTCATCCACGCCGCCAGCGTCGCGAAAATCACCCTCTTTTCCGACCCCGCTCTCGACCAAGCCCCCGTCACCGTCCCGTCCCGCGGCTCCGGTCTTTTCGCCGGCACCCTTTCGACCAAGCTCGACCGCGCCACCCTCGAACAAGTCGTGCTCGACGGTTTCCTCGAAATGACCCGCGTCACCGACGCCCCGCTCGAAACCAGCGGAGCCGCCCTCCAGGAATTCGGCCTGCCCTACGCGTCCGATCCCGTCATCAGCAAGCACCTCGCCCGTTTCCTCACCCGCAGCCTGCAAAACGTCAAAGCCAGCGAAACCCTCACCGCCCTCGTCGGCGAGCAAACCGGCACCTACCTGAAGCCCAGCGCCGTCCTCTTCAACGGCGGCGTTTTCAAAGCCGAGCCCGTCCGCCAGCGCGTCCTCGACCTACTCGCCTCCTGGAACGATGGCGCACCCGTCCGCTCCCTCGAAGGCGACGAACCCGACCTCGCCGTCGCCAAGGGTGCCGCCTTTTACGGCCAGAACCGCGCCACCGGCCACGGCATCCGCATCAAAGCCGGCACCGCGCGTTCGTACTACATCGGCCTCGAATCCTCGATGCCCGCCGTCCCCGGATTCAAGCCGCCCGTCAAAGCGCTCTGCGTCGTCCCCCAAGGCATGGAGGAAGGCAGCGATTGCCTCATCGAAGGCCGCGAGTTCGGACTCGTCACCGGCAAACCCGCCAGTTTCCGCTTCTTTTCCTCGGAAATCCGCAGCGGCGACACCCCCGGCCAGATCCTCCCCAACGCCGAACGCGAACTCGAGGAAACCGCCCGCATCGAGGTCAACCTTCCCGTCCTCGAAGGCTTCCCCGAAGGCCAGGTCATCCCCGTCCGAATCGACGCCGTCGTCACCGAAACGGGCAACCTCGAACTCTGGATGAACCACACCGCCTCCGACCAACGCTGGAAAGTCGAATTCCAAGTCCGCACCGAGTGAATATGGAAGAGAAGGACTCCACGAATCGAACGAATCAAGCGGATAAGCGGCCGGAAAAAACTGCACCCGGGCGCGGAATTCATCCCCCGGAGAATGCGTTTCCTCCTGAAAAAAGGATGAAATGGTGGCTTCGTAATTTCCCGGCGATCATGAGATCCGATTTCTCGCGCAGGCACAGGGATGTTGGCAGCGCGAAAGATCGATGGACGGGTGAACGTCCGATTCACCTCATCGAACGCCGATGGAACGGACTCGCCTCGATCTCGATAAGCGTTGGATCCCAGAAAGTCACCTTTTATGGGACCACAATTGACTCTCTCAGGAACGGCTTCCAAGAAGCCTTGGATCGGATCGAACGCAGGGACTTCCTGCCATCCGGTTCAATCCGGGCCTTTGGATCCGATTGGGTTTACAACTTCGCTCATCCGGTTGCCTCGCGGGGCACGGTCTTCACAACCTCGCACCCGGCGAACGCTCTGTACAGGAATTCCATCGAAGCTGTCTTCCACGATGATGGAACTGTCTCCGCCATGGTTTATTCCAAACGTCCGTGGCATCTTATGCAGCTTGGATTTGCCCCCGGCTTTTTTGATGGTATCCGCAACTACCTACCGAGGTGATGATTGCTCTGACCATCCATCTTCGTGTGACCGTTCGCATCTGAATTTCATCTTAGAATGACATCCCCCCAATTCAGCATCGGCATCGACCTCGGCACCACCAACTGCGCCCTGTCCTTCCTCCCCCTCGCCACCCCGGACGCCGTCACCGAAATCTTCCCCATCCCCCAATGGGAGTCCCCCGACCGCCTCGCCGAGTCCACCACCCTCCCGTCCTTCCTCTACCTCCCCACCGACGCCGAGTCCGCCCAACTCCAAAGCGCGATCGGCAAAGGTTGGCTCTGCGGCCGCTTCGCCCGCAAACGCGCCGGCGAGACACCCGGCCGCGTCGCCCATTCCGCCAAATCCTGGCTCGGCCACCACGCCGTCGACCGCACCGCCGCTTTCCTCCCCTGGGCCTCCGAGGAAATCCCGCACGACCAAAAAATCTCCCCCATCCGCGCCTCCGCCCTCCTCCTCAACTACCTCCGCGGCGCATGGGACACTCGCTTCCCCGATTCCCCCTTCGACTCCCAGGAAATCACCATCACCGTCCCCGCCTCGTTCGACGCCGTCGCCCAGCGCCTCACCCTCGACGCCGCCGCCGAAGCCGGATTCCCCAAAAACGTCCGCCTCCTCGAAGAACCGCAAGCCGCCTTCTACCGC
>JBIHZT010000143.1:0-7793 GCA_044240265.1 Luteolibacter sp.
GATCCACCGGCGAAAAGTCCACGCCGAGATCCAGCGAAGAAGTGGCGATGACGCATTTCAAGGAGCCGTCGCGCAGGCCGTTTTCCGCCAGATCGCGCTCGGCCCGGTCGAGTGAACCGTGGTGCATCGCGATCCGGTCCTTCCATCTCGGGCGGATGGCAAGCAGTTCTTGAAACCAGATCTCCGTCTGCGAGCGGGTGTTCGTGAAGAGAAGGGTGACGTTCGCTTTTTCAATCTCGTCGGCGACTTGTCCCGCGAGCCGGGTGCCGATGTGACCGGACCAGGGAAAGCGGTCGATTTCCTTGGGAATCAAGGTCTCGATGACAATCGGCTTTTTCACGTCGGCGGTGACTTCGACCGATCCCGCGAAGGCGTCACCTAACAATGCCTGCCGCGCCTCAGTCAGGTTTCCCAGCGTCGCGGAGAGTCCCCAGACGCGGAGCTGGGGAAACCACGCGCGTAGGCGGGCCAGGCAGAGCTCCGTCTGCACGCCGCGCTTGGTGCCCAGCAGCTCGTGCCATTCATCGACGATGACGCAGCGCAGGCCGCCGAGTTTCTCCGCGAAGTCCGCGTGCGTCAGCATCAGGGAAAGCGACTCCGGCGTGGTGACGAGCGTGTGCGGGAGTTTTTTCCGGAGTCGCGCCCGCAGCGCGGCGGGTGTGTCGCCGGTGCGGGCCTCCGCCTCAAGCCCGGGAGCCAGTGCGGCAAGCGGCTCGCGGAGCGCGCGCAAGGTGTCCGCGGCGAGCGCGCGGAGCGGCGTCAGCCATAGCACCTGGCAGCCGGCGGCTGAGCTCTCCGCCACCGGGCCGAGATAGACCGCCAGCGTTTTTCCAAGGCCGGTCGGCGCGTGGAGCAGGCCGGATTTCCCGGCGAGGTAGGCGGTCCAGGTCTGCTGTTGGAAATCGAACGGCTGCCAGCCTTTTTCGTCGAAAAAGGGCTGGAGCGGGCGAACGGACATGCGGCAAGGCTCGCGTCTGAAATCGAAATTTCAAGCGTGCTCGTCACCTCCACAATTGAATCGGCTGAACTCCACGCCGACGCGCGCGCCGCTTGAACCGGGGGAGAGTTATCGTGTACGGCTGTCGGTTAATTTCACGTAGGAACCGCTAATTGCAGGTCAGCGGTTCCTCACCATTCACACGATTCCCTTTTGCAGATCTCTCAAGCTCCACAAAGTCTCGCTTGCGGCCGCGCCTGCGCCTTTCAGCTTCCTGGCGCCATCCTTGCGCTTGGCTCCGAATCGTTCCCGTGCGCTCACAAACGCTTCGTTCACGAATTTCCTGCTCCCGATCACGGCACCATCGGTAAAATAGCGGACGCGGCAGCGCAGCATCTTTGCAATCTCCAGATCCTTCAGAACCGTTTCGTTATCTCCCCCTTCCAGCATTTCGGCGGCGTTCTTGGTGGTTTGGCCCAGACGGGTTCCCGCTCCCGCCACCTCTGCGTGTCCCGGCTTACGTCCCAAGGCCAGCCCCATCAAACGTCGGTATAAACGCGAAACATCACACCATTTCTCCGACTCGAAACCGACTCCCTGGTCACAAAAATACGCACGCACCAGACCCTCACGCGCTTTTTTCCCGTTTCCCTTCCTACCGCCGCCCACGGCTTCCCCGTAACTGCTCCAGCGATAATCCGCCGGATCGGAAACCATGCCCGCCCGCACTGGGTTGAGATCGATGTAAGCCGCCATCGTCCGCGCCGCCACGCCACTTTCCACAATTAAGCTCTTAAATCGATCCTCCCACAGCGTGCCGGAGCGCGAATGGGTGCGGTTGAACCATTTGGTGAAGCGTTCCAGCAGAGACTTCATAAACTCGCTCAAATCATGCATCCGCCGGGTGAAGCGGCTGCGGATTTCCTCCAACCGCCGCACCGCCTGCCGCTTCGCCATGGCCAGCTCCTGATCCGGCGTCATTGGCATGCCCTCTTCATCCACGGGTGGAAATTCAAACTCACCCTGCGTGCGCACCGACGCGGCGTCTGCCATTTCCTTCGAAATCTCCGCCACCTTCGCCTCGCTGTAAAAGACGCTCAACCGTCTCAACAACTCCTCGTCAGAGATCCCATCCTCCGGCATCGGCGGCACTTCCAGTAGCACGTGGAAGTGATTGGACATCAGGCAATAAGACAGCACTCGACAACCGGTAAACTTCTCGCACATCCGCATCAGCATCCGGAAATGTTCCCGTTCATCCACCTCAAGCACAAAGCCCCGGTCCACCACCCGCGAGATGCAATGATAGATCGCCGGCTTCGTCGTCGAAGCCTTCCACGGCACAATCCATCGCTTTCGGTTATTCATGCTCATAACCAACGCATCTTACTTGCCGGAACCGGGGAGACAAGGAATTCTATTTAAAAGCTTGGCTTTTAAATAGGAAATTAGGAGAAAGGGTTAGCGATAAGAATAAGCAACACGGCGGTCATCTTGCGGCAGCGGATCGCACGCCACATGCCGATCGGCAGCAGGATCATTAACCAAAGGAGCATCCGATCATTCACCATTATCAATCAGAATCTCGGATGTGCTCTCTACTTCCACAATTTGGGATGGTGTGAAAGTCGATTCCCGCTTATGCGGTGCCCGCCGCACGGCACTATTTTCCCCATGAGTTCCGATCTCACCCTCATCAAGGCCGGCACCGGCGTGCTCACGAAATCCGCGGACGGCACCCTGGACAAGGCCGCGCTGGTCCACCTCGTTTCCGCCATCGCCGGGCTGATGGCGGCCGGGCACCGTTGTTTGTTCGTGTCCTCCGGCGCGGTGGGCTCCGGCGTTTCCGCACTGGGCCTCACGGAATATCCCAAGGAAACCGCCACCCGCCAAGCTTGCGCCGCGATCGGCCAGGCCCGGTTGATGCAGACTTACAGCAGCCTGTTTTCCAATTTCGACGTCACCATCGCCCAGGTCCTGCTCACCGCTGCCGATCTGGGAACGCCGGAGCGCGCGGGCTACGTGAGCGATACCTTCCGCCGGCTGCTGATGGAGCCCCGCATCCTTCCGATCATCAATGAAAACGACTCGGTCGCCGTCGAGGAGCTGAAATTCGGCGACAACGACATGCTCTCGGTGCGCGTGGCGAAACTCGCCGGAGCCTCGCGCGTCATTCTGCTCACCAGTGTCGACGGCCTGCTAGACCCGGAGACAAATCAACTGATCCCGGAGGTCACCGACATCGACAACGTTTTCCGCCACGTGCGCGAGGACAAGGGGCGCTTCTCGATGGGTGGCATGGCCTCGAAACTCGCCGCGGTAAAATTCGCCGTGGACGCGGGGATCGAAACCCACATCGCTCACGGCCGCCACCCGGAGCGGTTGGCCGGCATCGTCGCGGGCAACGGGCTTTCCACCCGCTTCCACGCGGTCGGTTAAAATCACTAGAGTTCGGCGAGCGTGCCTTCGGTGACACCGAGTTTTTCGAGGGCTTGGACTTGATCGAGCAGTTCAAAGGCGTCCGATTTGCCGCTGAGCAAGTCCTGATAGGCGCGGATGGTTTTCGCGGCGTCCTCGGCTTCGTCCAGCAGTTCGACACGGAAGCGCGAGAGGCCGGCCTTGCGGAGGTGTTCGTAGTAGCGGGCTCCGGTCTGCGCCTTGCCGTTGAAAAGCGTGTTGCGGCAGCCGACGTCGGCCTGCAGGCGATGAAGCTGTCCGACGCGGTCGCGGAGGTGGACGACGTGGGTTTCGCACGGGCGGCCGCAGTCCTTGTAGGTGGTGCCGCTGCTGAGGAAGGTGCAGAAGACGCAGTGCTCCATGTGAAACATCGGCATGTGCTGGTGGAGTGTTAGCTCGAACCACTCGGGCGGCGCGCCGGCTAACAATTCGAGCACTTGGCCGATGTTGAGATCGTAGGAAACGGTGAGATAGTCGAGCGAGGCGTTTTCCATCAGGAGCTTCGCGGTGATCGGGTTGGCGACGTTGAGGGAGAAGTCGCCGATTTTTTTCAAGTCGTGGCGGTCCTTGTAATAGTGGAGCGCGCCGAGGTTGCGGAGCAGCAGGCCGTCGGGTTCGGCTTTTTCGATGAGCTTGAGATAACCCATCTCGCCGGGCTTGAGGATGCGCGGGGTGGCGAGATGGATTTGCGAATTTCCGGATCGGACGAGGGCGACGGCTTCCTTGTAACGGCGCGGGTCTTCGAAGTCGCAGAAGATCGTTTCCACGCCACAATCAAGGGCGGCGGTGACTTGGCCGAGCGTGCGGCAGAGGACGGATAATTTTGGAACATCGAACACCGAACTTCCGACATCGAACGTCGAAGGAAGAAGATCCTGATAGGTGGTGGTGATTTTCGGTAGCGCCGGCTTGATGGCGGCGGCATCTTCAAGCTGTTTCACGAGGGCGCGGCGGAGCTGGTTGAGGGCGGAAACGGCGATGTGGCAGTTTCCTTCGAGCTGATTGTCGACGGTGCCGAGCTCGAAGGAGGAATCGCCGAGACGGCCGAGTTGCTCGACGAGTTTTTCGGTGCCGAGCGGGTGCTTTGCCGCTTCCTGAAGCGGGACTTCGCTTCGCACGGTGAATTCTCCGCTGCGGATTTCGAGCGGTTCGCCGGGCTTGCCGCTGACAAGAATGTGAATCGGGGATTTTTTCTCGGCGGGGCGGGAGTTCTGCCAGAAGCGGCGGAGCTCGGAGTCGAGCTTGGGATCGGAGGTTTTGTAGAGCGTGTGGCCGGGCTTGATGCGGTCGAAGTTGATGCCGCTGTAGGTGAGGTGGAAAATCAGGCGGTCGCCCTCGATGACCCAGATGCGCGCGCCTTGTTCGAGGTCGCGGTTCTCGCCCGCATCGAAGACGACGCCGTCGCCGGCGGTGAACGGGACACCGGTAAGATGGCCGAGCCGGATCCAGCCGGGACCGCAGTCGGCGATGGTGCCGAGCAGCGGACCGCGCTTTTTGCCAAACTTGCCGTGGGTGAGATACGGGTGGTTGGTGCCTGCGAACCAGCCGGTGCTGAGGCCGCGGGAGAAGGTCATTTCCAGCTCGTAGCGGTCGGATGGGGTGATGGGGGATTCGGTTTCGGCCATCGCGGCGTCGAGTGCTTTCCGATAGACGCGGGTGACGGCGGAGACGTATTCGGGTGACTTGAGACGGCCTTCTATCTTGAAGGATTTCACTCCTGCACGGACGAGGTCGGGTACGAGATCGACGGCGGCGAGGTCCTGCGGGCTGAGCAAATAACGGACCGCGCCGAGTTCGCGGGTCACGCCATCGACGACGATTTCGTAGGGCATGCGGCAGGCTTGCGCGCATTCGCCACGGTTGGCGCTGCGCTGGCCGAGCGACTCGCTGGTGAGGCATTGGCCGGAGTAGGCGACGCACAGCGCGCCGTGGACGAAGACTTCCAGCGGGGTTTTCGTTTCTAACGAAGCAGACTGGAATTTGTGGATTTCCTTGATGGAAAGCTCACGGGCGAGGACGGCGCGCTCGAGCGGGAAGAGCGTCTCGATGAAGGCGAGGCCTTCCGGCGAGGTGATGGTCATCTGGGTCGAGGCGTGAAGCTCGACATTCGGCGCGACTTCGCGGGCGAGTTTGGCGAGGCCGAGGTCCTGGATGATGAGCGCGTCCACGCCGGCGGCGGCGATTTTCCGAAGCTGCTCCTCGGCGGCCTTCATTTCGCTGGTGAAGATGAGGGTGTTCATCGTCACGAAGCCCTTCACGCCGTGGCGGTGGAGGTATTCCATGAGTTCCACGAGGTCGGCGTCGATGAAGTTGTCCGCACGCAGGCGGGCGTTGAAGCGCGGCAGGCCGAAATAGATCGCATCCGCTCCGGCGGCGACTGCGGCACGGGCGCAATCCCAGTTTCCCGCCGGGGAGAGGAGTTCGGGGGTGGGATCAAGTTCGCGCGGTTGCATGGCGGGAATGAATCACGGGCCGCGGGTGAAGGATAGGCGCGATTTTTTACCTAGCCGGGTAGCCTTAATCCAAAAAAGAGCGGCCCGACTGATCATCCCCTAGGAAAACCCATTAACCTTGGAGCATCTCAGTCGGACCGCCAATGGTGTCGCGACAAATTAAATAAAGCATCGTGCGTGCCAACTTTAATCCGCCGCCTAAGATCAACGGTGTTTCGCGGTTTCCCAAGCGTCCTCCATCTGGGTGGCGGTGGCGGATTCGAGCGTGAGACCACTGGATTTGAGGCTGCGCTCCATTTCACCAAAGCGTTCTTCGAACTTCGTGTTGGCGGCGGCCATGAGGACCTCGGGATCAATTTTGCGAAAGCGGGCGAGGTTCACCACGGAGAAAAGCAGGTCGCCCATTTCCTCGGACACGCCTTCGAGGTCCTGGGAATCCACGGCAGCTTGTAGTTCTTGCAGTTCTTCGCGGATTTTTGCGAGCACGCCGGTTTCCACCGGCCAGTCGAAGCCCACTTTGGCGGCTTTTTTCTGGAGCTTGGCGGCGCGGATCAGTCCGGGCAGGCCCTTGCCTACGCCGTGTAAATAGGGTTTTTCCTCGTCGCCTTTTTCCGAGCGCTTGATCTCGTCCCATTGCTGGAGCACGCCGTCGGTGGTTGCCACCGTACTGTTGCCGAAGACGTGCGGGTGGCGGCGGACGAGTTTCTCGCTGATGCCGCGGGCGACGTCGTCCAGGGTGAAGCGCCCGGCTTCCCCGGCGATCTCGCTGTGGAAAACGACCTGCAGGAGCAAATCCCCCAGCTCTTCCTTGAGGTGCTCGTGATCGCCGCGCTGGATGGTGTCCACCGTTTCGTAGGCTTCCTCGATGAGATTCGGGATGAGGGATTCGTGCGTTTGCTCGGCGTCCCACGGACAGCCACCGGGTGCGCGGAGGCGGTGCATGATGGCGCGGAGGCGGGCGAGTTGTTGCCCGGCGTCCGGGGAATCGATCATTTCGGCATCGGTCATCATGAGGATTTTTTCTGATTGGAAACCTGCTGGAGGAAGTCGCGCTCCTGCTGGGTGAGGCTCTGGAAGCCCTGGCTGGAAATTTTGTCGAGAATGGCGTCCACGGCGGAGTCGTGCTGGGCTTCGAGCTCGGTGCGCGGGCGCAATTTCGGCGGAGACGTCACCCTGGGGCGGATGACTTCCACTCCCGGCTCCCCACCGAGCAGCCGCGGGAAACGCATCAGGATGAAGCCGAGGATGGCTCCCCCGAGGTGGCCTGCCTCGCCACCTTCGTTGCCGCCGAATTTGAGCACAATGGAGCCGGCGGAAATCACCATCAGCGCGATGGCAAGCTGCCGCATCGAGAGCTCGATGGGTGGAAAAAGCAACGCCACCCGCAGGTTCGGCGCGATTACCGCGACGCCGATGAGGATCCCGTAAATACCGGCGGAGGCTCCGACCAAAGGCGTCCAGAGGTCGTCTCCCGGCAACAGTCCCAGCAAAACCAGCAGGGTGAAAAACACCGCCCCGGCGACGCCGCAGAGCAGGTAGTAAATGAGAAATTTTTTCGCCCCCCACCAGCGTTCCAGCCAGGGACCGAAGAAGAAAATCCCCATGCAGTTGAACAACACGTGGCCGACGCTGCCGTGGAGGAACTGGAAGGTGACGAATTCCCAGATCCGCCCGTCAAATACCGCGGACTGAATGGCGAACGCACCGAAATTCCGGAGTGGATTCCCCAGAAACAGGTCGAGAAAGTAGATGCCGAGGTTGGAAATGAGCAACCACTTCACCACCGGGGTGAGCTGCGAAAAAAAACCGCCTCCCTCCCGGCGATTCTGGCGGTGATAATCTCGGTCGGCGATGCCCATCAGGCCTTGGAGTTACCACGGCGACCCCGCCGCCGCAAGGCCGGGTGAATATTCCGTCACCGGGAAAATCTTCACGGCTGACGACGG
>JBIHZT010000145.1:0-7779 GCA_044240265.1 Luteolibacter sp.
CGACGAAACCGCCGTCGCGATGGCCAAGCGCAACGCGAACTTGAACAACGTGCGGGTGAAATTCACCCACGCCGACGCCTTCACCTGGGCCCGGACGATGATCGAAAACGGCCGCACCTGGGACCTCGTCATCGCCGATCCGCCGAAATTCATCCACGGCCGCGAGGACGAGACCGGCATCGCGAAATACGCGGATTTAAACAAACTCGCGCTGCAACTCGTCGCGCCGGAAGGGCTTTACGTGACGTGTTCGTGCTCCGGCCAGCTCGGTGCCGGGGAGTTCGAGCAGATTGTCATCACCTCCGCCCACCGCCGGAACAAGCGTCTTCAAACCTTCGACCGCACGGGAGCCGGACCGGATCATCCGACGCTCTCGAACTACCCGGAATCCCGCTACCTCAAGGTGCTCTGGTCGCGGGTGATTTGAGCCGGGCCGGAGCGCGAGTCTCCAGACTCGCTAGCGAAAGGGATGCCAAAGATCAGCGGCTTGGCCTCTCCGCTTTGTCGTTCCTTTCTCGGGCGAGTCTTGAGACTCGCGGTCCCGGGGACGACTCAATCCTCGATCTTGATCGACTTCGGATCCCAACTGATCGGCGGAAACTCCATGTTCAGCTTCTTCAGAGTGTCGAGCATGATCCGGGCGACGCAGAGATTGCGATACCATTTCCGGTCGGCGGGCACCACATACCATGGTGCGAACTCAGTGGACGTCTTGCTCATGACGTCTTCGTAAGCGGTCATGAACTCCCCCCAGTGGGCGCGGTCCACCAGATCATCCGGGTTGATTTTCCAGTGTTTGACCGGATCCGCCAGGCGCGCTTCGAGCCGGCGCTTCTGCTCGGCTTTGGTAATGTGCAGGAAGATTTTCACGATCGTCGTACCCTCCTCCGCGAGCATGCGTTCGAACTCGACGATGTGCCGTTGCCGGCGTTTCCAGACCTCTTCCGGGAAAATTTTCTTCACCCGCACGGCGATGATATCCTCGTAGTGGCTGCGGTTGAAAATCACCAGTTGCCCCTTGTGCGGCACCTTGGAATGCACCCGCCACAGGAAGTCATATGACATTTCCTCCTCGCTCGGTTTCTTGAACGAGCGGACATGAATCCCCTGCGGATCGATGCGCGAGAAAACGTGCTTGATGCAGCCGTCCTTGCCACCGGTGTCCATCGCCTGCATCACCACAAGGATGCGGTGTTTGTTCTGCGCGTAGAGTTTTTTCTGGAGATCCTGGAGTTCGTCCTGGAGTTCGTCGAACTGCGGCGCGAAGTCAGTCTTGTCCTTGCCCTTGAACAGGATCTTTTCCCCGCCGTCGATTTTTTCCAGGTCCACCCGGGTCCCCGGCTTCACCCAATATCGTTCCAAAGCTCCAGTGACTGGCATGGGCGGGTTATCGCGAGGCCCCGCCCGGCTGACAAGCCCCGTCTGCCACAAGATGCACCTTGTCACATATTGGGGATTGAACCTCCGGCGTTTGCGCGCTGTCTTGGTGCGATGCCGCACGTCCGCAAGCCCGCGAAAACAGCCCTCGCCGCCGAAAATCTCTTCACGGCACTCCACATCGGCGCGAGTTCGGTCTCCCTGATGGTCGCCGAGCGCGCCGAGGACGGCTCACTCACACCGGTCGATTTCCTTGAGCAACCGGCACCCGTCGCCCGTGATATTTTCCGCAGCGGCGAGGTCAGCGCCTCCACCACCGAGCGCGTGGTCTCCATCATCAAGGGCTATCAGAAATCCCTCGCCGAGCTCGGCCTGGACCCGCACGGCGTCACCCGCGCCGTGGCCACCAACATCCTCAGCGAGGCGGGCAACCACGAAACCGTCATGAATCGCATCCGCATCGCCTGCGGGCTGCGGATCGGCACCATCGACGACGGGGAAATGACGCGCCTCATCTATCTGAAAACCCGCCGCCGCCTCCAGAATCTGCCCGCGATGCAGAAGGACACCACGCTGGTCCTGCACGTGGGCCCTGGGAACACGCGGGCGCTGTTGTTTCAAAACGGCCTCATCTCCCGCTACACCAGCTATCGGATGGGCACCCACCGGACCCGCGAGGCGGTCGAGGGCTCCCACACGGAAGGCTCAGCCATGCTCCGGGTCATCCGCGAGCATGCCTATGGAAATCTCGCCCAGATCCGCTTCGACTTCTCGGATGTCACCATCGACGGACTGGTGCTCATTGGCTACGAACTCCAGTCCGTGGCACCCGCCCTCACCCAGGGCACCCAGGTCTGCTCTCTCAAGTCCATGCGCCAGTTCACCGCTGACGCCGCGAACATGAGCGACGTGGAGCTCGTGAAACGCTTCCAACTCGACTATCAGACCGCCGAAGCCCTGCTCCCCGCGCTGGAAATCAACCTCGCCATCGCGGAGACGCTCAAGCTCCACGACGTCCACATCCCAACCAGCGAGTACGAACAAGGGCTGCTTCACGACCTGCTCGTCTCGCAGGAACTTACCGGCACCTTCGCCGAGGAGGTGCTGCGCTCCGCCCGTATCCTCGCGGAACGCTATCAGTCGGATCCCAGCCACGGCGAGCACGTCGGGAACCTCTGTACCCGGTTTTTCGAATCACTGACAGATCTCCATCAACTCGGGCCGCACGACGCGCTGCTGCTCCAGGTCGCCGCCATCCTCCATGAAGTCGGCACCTACGTCAGCCCGCGAGCCCACCACAAGCACTCGGAATACCTCATCCTCAACTCCGAAGTCTTCGGACTCAACCGGCTGGATGTCACCATCGTCGCCCTCGTCGCCCGTTATCACCGCCATTCAGGTCCGCGGCTGGACCATCCGAGTTACGCGGCGCTCACCACCGACGACCGCATCCGCGTTTGCAAGCTCGCCGCGCTGCTCCGCGTGGCGGACGCCCTCGAGCGCACCCATGCCCAGCGTGTCGCCAACCTGGAAATCCGCCGTGAGGCCAGCAAGCTCCGCATCCGCCTCCCCGGGCTCGCGGACGCCGCAGTCGAGCGTCTCGCCATGGCCTCCAAGGCCGATATTTTCGAACAGGTCTTCGGTCTCGCCGTCGTTATCGACGAGGACAACTGATGGTAAATGCTGAAAACCTGAAAAACTGAAACGCTGAAATTTTTCCCCATGTCCACCCCCTACCTCAACCGCGAACTCTCCTGGGTCGAGTTCAACCAGCGCGTCCTCAACGAAGCCCTGCGCGAAGACCTACCGCTGCTGGAGCGGGTGAAATTCCTCGCCATCACCGCGTCCAATCTCGACGAATTCTTCCAGGTCCGCATCGGCGGGTTGATGCTCATGCGCCGCAGCGGACGCAAGACGCCTGACGCATCCGGCCTCACTCCCACCCGGAATCTAACCGCACTGCGCCAGCGCATCCTCAAGATGAGTGCGGACCAATACAGCCTCCTCACCGGAAGCATCGTCCCCGCTCTGGAAAAAGCCGGCATCCATCCGCTTCAGCCGAGCGACCTCACCGTCGCCCAGTCCGCGCAGGTCGCAGCGACGTTTGAAGACGCTGTTTTCCCGCTGCTCACTCCCCTCGCCGTCGACCCAGACGGACCGCCGCCCATCGTCCCGGCGTTGCAGATCACCGTCGCCTGCCGCCTGTTCGATCCCGAGACCCAGACGGTCCGCCATGCGTTGATTCCGATGCCGGACATCCTCGGCCGTCGCGTGAATGTCGCCCTCGAGGGGGAGGGGCATGGATTCGTGCTCATCGAGGATCTCGTCGCCACTCACGCCGGCCAGCTTTTTCCGGGCGAAACGGTCACCGCCACCACCGCCTTCCGGGTCACCCGCAATGGCGACATCGCCATCCAGGACGAGGACGCCGCCGACCTCGCAGGGGAAATGGAAGACGTTCTATCCGCCCGCCGCTTCGCCGACACCGTCCGGCTCGAACTGCGGTCCGATGCGCCACGCGACCTGGTGCGCATGATTCAGAACGTCACCGCGGTCACGCCGCAGGAGGTCTATCGGGTCGATGGCCCGCCGGGGCTCGCCTCGTTCATGGAACTCGCGTTTCTATCCGGTTTCGACCACCTGCGCGATGTTGATTGGCCGGCGCAGAACTCCCCCGCCATCGCTCCCGGCGCGTCGATGTTTGAAACCATCGCCTCGAACGACGTCCTGCTTTTCCACCCTTACGAGTCCTTCGAGCCCGTCCTGCGCCTCATCGAGGAAGCCGCCGAGGACCCCGACGTCATCGCCATCAAGCAGGTCCTCTATCGCACCGCGCGCAAGTCCCGCATCATCGACGCCCTGATCAAGGCCGCGGAAAACGGGAAACACGTCACCGCGCTCGTCGAGCTCAAGGCCCGCTTCGACGAGGCGCGCAACCTTGACCGTGCCGACGAGCTCCAGCGCGCGGGGGCGCAGATCGTTTACGGCGTGAAAAACCTCAAGACCCACGCGAAAATCTGCCTGATCGTTAGACGCGAGTCCGGCCACTTGCGCCGCTACGTCCACCTCGGCACCGGCAATTACAACGAGACCACCGCCAAGCTCTACACCGACCTCTCCTACCTCACCTGCAAGCCGGAGTATGGAAACGACGCGTCGTTGTTCTTCAACGCCGTCACCGGCCGGTCCAAGTTGCTGCGTTTCCAACGCCTCGTCCCCGCCCCTACTGCCATGAAACCGGCGCTGCTCGACCTCATCGCCAGCGAGGCGGAGCGGGCGAAACAAGGCCTAACCGCCCGCATCATCGGCAAGGTCAATTCCCTCCAGGACCCGGATATCATCAACGCCCTCTATAAAGCCTCACAGGCCGGCGTCGAGATCCGCCTCAATATCCGCGGCATCTGCTGCCTCAAGCCCGGCGACCCGAAATACTCGAAAAACATCGAGGTCATCTCCGTCATCGACCGTTTTCTCGAACACGCCCGCCTGTTCTATTTCCACCAGGGCGGGAGCTCCGAGGTTTACATCGCCTCGGCGGACTGGATGACGCGCAACCTCGAAAAACGCGTCGAGCTCATGATCCCCATCGAGGAGCCCGCGCTCAAGCGGCGTCTCGTCCGCATCCTTGAAGCGTATTTCCAGGACAACACCCAGGCCTCCCGCCTGCTGCCGGACGGCACCTCCCAGCGCATCGTCCGCGAGAAGGGCAAAAAAGCGTTCCGCGTGCAGGACCAGTTCTATCAACAGGCGCGGAAAGCCGCCAAGGCTCGCGAGCACGAGCGCTCGATGACCTTCGATCCCCACGTGCCGGCGGAGTAAAGGCAGCCGGATGAGAGACACTGAATGCCGGTTCCGGCGGTTTTCAGTCGTTCGATGCCATCTTCCCGACACCGCTCAAAGAGTAAAAACCTTCTACCCCGCGGGCGATCCGCATTCATTTGATCAAATGTCCGGCGGGTGCCTCAGAGTCCGAGGGATTGCTCGATCGCCGCAGCGGCGACGCGCAGCGCGGAGAGAACGACCTCCTGCTTTTTCGCGCCTTTCCGACTTCTCAACCAGGAAACCGCCAGCGCCGCATGGACCGCACCGTCCGCCGATCCGATGCGCACCACCGCGTCGTCCACGCCTTCGACCGTCTCGTCCCGCGCTGTCTTGGAATCATTGCCGCCATCCAGCAGGAGCCGGCCGGATGCGGTTTCGTTAGCTTTGAACCGCCCGCCCACTTCGATGCAGAGACGGACACTCTCCGGGCTGTCTTCGCGGGCGATCACCAGCAGTTTGTCCCCTTCCAGGGTGCTCAGGTGGCAACTCTCCCCCAGCTGCCGGGTCACCTCGCGCATCGGCTCACGGGCCACATCGAGCAAGGTCTTCAACGGTGGACGGGCGTGGGCCAGCTCGAATAGCCGCAGGGTCGTCGCATATTTTCCAGAGACCGGATCGCGTCGCAAATAGCTGCGCCGCTCAAGGCAAACGAGCATCCGGAAAATTTCGGCACCGCCACGATCGAGATCACGCGCCAGTTCCGCGAGTGAAAGCGGTGTGGGGGAAACGGCGAGCGCCTCCAGAATATCCAGTCCCTTTTCAAGGGCGGGTACGGCGTAGGATGGTGGATTCGGCTTGGGTTTCGTGCTCATTGAGAGATCAGACTTGACGTTCACTTATGAAAACTGCTTTTACCAGTGAAATCCTTTGCTTCAAGCCGCACGTGTTCGAGCCAGCCGAAATCCAACCTAAACTGCCCTCGCTGCCATTCCCGATCCTCATCATCGGCACCGGCGGCATCATCAAGGACGCGCATCTTCCCGCCTACCGCAACGCCGGATTTCCCGTCTGGGGCATCTACAACCGCACCCGCCCGCGCGCCGACGCACTGGCGGCCGAGTATGGCATTGCGAATGTGTTTGATGACCTTGACGCCGCCATCGCCGCCGCACCGGACCACATCATCTACGATCTCGCGCTGCCAGCCTCGCTGTTTGCGGACACGCTCCGGCGCCTGCCACGCGGCTCGCACGTGCTGATTCAAAAGCCGATGGGCGAGGACCTCGCGCAGGCCCGCGAGGTGCTGGAAGTCTGCCGCGAGCGCGATTTGCACGCGGCGATCAACTGCCAACTCCGCTTCGCGCCCTTTGTCACCGCCGCGCGCAACATCATCAGCCAAGGACTCATCGGCGATCTGATCGACATGGAAATGCGCCTCACCACCATGACACCATGGGAGTTGTTTCCCTTCCTCAACGGCCTGCCGCGCATGGAGATCGTCTATCACAGCGTTCACTACATCGACCTGATCCGGTCCTTCCTCGGCGATCCCGCGAGCGTGCACGCCCGCACTGTTTCCCATCCGCTGCACCCGGAGTTGGCATCGGTGTGCAGCGCCATCCTGCTGGACTATCCGGATACCATCCGAGCCACCATTACGACCAACCACCTCCACCGCTTCGGCCCGAAACATCAGGAAAGCTATCTGAAATGGGAGGGCACAAAAGGCGCGATCAAGGCGCGTGTCGGCTTGCTGATGGACTACCCGCACGGCGTGGGCGACCTGTTTGAATATTGCCTGCTGGACGACGACGGAAACCCCGGCGAGTGGCAGGGCGTCACGCTCGAAGGCTCGTGGTTTCCGGAAGCGTTCATCGGCTCGATGGCGCAGGTCCAGTGCCACAAGGAGGGCACTCTCGCCCACATGCTCACCGACGTCTCGGACGTCATCCACACCATGGAAGCGGTGGAAGCCGCCTATGCCTCGTCCGAACGAGGTGGCGTGAAACTCTCCGAATTTTCCTCAACCTCATGACCACTCTTAAAGGAATCGCCTGGAACCACACCCGCGGCTTCGTCTCCGTGGTCGCCTGCGCGCAGCGCTTCGAAGAACTCCACCCGGATGTCACCATCGTTTGGGAAAAGCGCTCGCTGCAAGCCTTCGCCGACGCCTCGCTCGCCGATCTCGCCGCTGCATATGACCTGATCATCATGGACCATCCGCACACCGCGCTTGCGGCGACGGAAGGTTTGTTACTTCCCTATGAAGACTGGCTGCCAGCGGAATTCCTAGCAGACCAAGCAGCGAACTCCGTGGGCGGCTCGCATGAAAGCTATCGCTTCCAAGGCAGACAATGGACACTCGCCACCGATGCCGCCACACCCATCGCCACCTGGCGGCCGGATCTGCTGGAAAACCACAAGCTCGCGCTGCCGGAAACCTGGGAAGACGTGCTTGACCTGGCGAAGCGTGGCTTCGTCACCGTCTCCGCCTTCCCCATCGACATGCTGATGCACAGTTATACCTTTTGCGCGGCATTGGGTGAAACTCCGTTCCAAAGTGAAAGGGGCGTGGCTTCGGACGACACGCTCGCCGCCGCTCTCTCAGAACTCCACAAACTCGTTACTCTCTGCGATCCC
>JBIHZT010000144.1:0-7779 GCA_044240265.1 Luteolibacter sp.
GCTAACAGCCAATTCGCGCATGCGGCCTGTCAGGCGGTCGCTAAAAAATCCGGCATCGGCTACAATCCGCTTTTCATCTACGGCGGTCCGGGGCTCGGCAAGACCCACCTGATGCAGGCGATCGGCCAGGAGCTGCTCCGCCGCCAGCCGGGCTCGCGGGTGATCTACCTGACGTGCGAAAAATTCACCAACGAGTTCATCGACGCCATCCGCCGCGGCGACATCGAGAAATTCCGCCGCCGCTACCGCAGCTCGGACGTGCTGCTCATCGATGACGTGCAGTTCCTCGCCGGCAAAGAGCGCTCGCAGGAGGAGTTTTTCCACACCTTCAACACCCTGCTCGACGGCCGCAACCAAGTCGTGCTCACCAGCGACCGTGCCGCCTGCGAGATCAAGAGCCTCGAGCCGCGGCTGATTTCCCGCTTCGAGTGCGGTCTCACCGTCGAGATGCAGCCACCGCAGATGGAGACGCGGATGGCCATTCTCAAGAAAAAGTCGCACGACTGGAAAGTGCGCGTAGACGAATCCGTCCTCGTTTTCCTGGCTGAGAAAATCCGCACCAACGTCCGCCGTCTCGAGGGCGCGCTGATGCGGGTGGCCACTTACGCGTCACTCGCCGGCGAGAGTGTGACCGTGGAAAAAGTCGAGCATCTGCTGCGCGACTTGATCCGCGAAGAGGCCGGCCGCCAAGTGAGCATCGACGCCATCCAAAAGGCCGTCGCCGAGCATTTCGACGTGCGACTTGCGGACATGACCAGCCGCCGACGCCCCGCCAGCATCGCTTTTCCCCGCCAGATCGCCATGTATCTCAGCCGTTCCCTGACCAAGGGGTCCCTGATGGAAATCGGCGAGGCCTTCGGCGGGCGCGACCACGGAACCGTCATCCACGCCTGCAAGAAAGTCGCCGAAAAGGTCGATGACGAACCGGGATTGAAGGAAAGCATCGCCAGGATCGAGTCCCAGCTCCGGCGCTGATCCATTCACTTTTCGGGATTATTCACAGAAGGCTTGCCAAGGGGCATCGAAAGCGGAAACTGCACCGCAACAACCCCTCAGGTTCCTTATCTTATGAAGTTCCGCATCTCCAAGGAGGCATTTCTCGACGGTCTCCAAAAAGTCCAGCACGTGGTCAGCTCACGCACCACGTTGCCGATTCTCTCCAACGTTCTGCTGGTGGCCAAGGATGGCCGCATCCAGTTCACCACCACCGACTTGGACGTCGGGATCACCGGTTCCGTTGAAGCTCAGATCGAGAAAGAGGGAGCGACCACGCTGCCGGCCAAGCGCCTGGTGAGCATCATCCGCGAGCTGCCCGCCAGCGAGGTGGAAGTTTCCGTCGATGCGAAGAACCACGCGTCCATCCGCAGCGGTCCGTCGTTTTTCAAGATCATCGGCCTCGGTGAGGCGGAATTCCCGCCGCTCCCGGATTTCGAAGGCGCCAAGGTCTTCAAAATCCCGCAGGCCACCCTCCGCGACGGCCTCAAAAAAACCTCCTACGCCATTTCCACCGACGAGACCCGCTACGTGCTCAACGGCATTTTCGCCTCCTTCCGGGACGGGAAAATGACCCTCGTCGCCACCGACGGACGCCGCCTCGCGATGGTCGATGCGGATCTTGAATTCCCCGCCTCCCACGAGACCGACGTCATCATCCCGACCAAGGCCGTGCAGGAACTCCAGCGCCTGCTCGGCGATGCCGGCGAGGTCGTCGTCAAACTCAGCGACAGCCAGATTTCCTTCGCCGTGGGTGACAGCCTGCTGGCCAGCAAGCTCATCGAGGGCAATTACCCGAACTACCGCCAGGTCATCCCGGGCGACAGCAACGAGCGCGTGGTCATCGGCCGCGAAGCGTTGCTTGAGACGGTCCGCCGCGTTTCCCTGCTCTCCTCGGACAAGTCGAACTCGGTGAAACTCGTCTTCAGCGAGAACCACATCGAGGTAACCGCGAACTCGCCGGATGTCGGTGAGGCGCAGGAATCCATGGACGTGATCTATCAAGGTCCGCCGATGCAGATCGCCTTCAATCCCGAGTTCCTCCAAGCTCCGCTGCGCGCCTTGGACACCAACGACGTTTACCTCGACCTGATCGACGAGATGAGCCCCGGCGTCCTTCGCATCGAAGGCTCGTTCCTCTACGTGCTCATGCCGATGCGCGTGACGAACTGAGTTCCACGCTCTTCGGTTTACTTGGGAACACCCGTCGTGCGACTTTTTCAAGGTCGTCGGCCTATCCGTATTCCTGCAGGGCTAACGTTTTTATCTCCTCGGACGCGGGGAACGTAATCCCGTGATTCCGGGCAATTCGCCTCGATCAACTTCTGAGTGCGGAGATCTCGATGTTCGCCTGCCGCAGGCGGCTGCTGAGGAGGAGCGCGATTTCGCTGAGGATTTTCGCTTTGAGCAATGGCAGCCGTTCTCCCAATTCGTCGAAAAACTGCCTGTTGATCACCCGGCACGAGACCGGCGCAAGCGCCACGATATCAGCGGAGCGCGGAGAGCCATCCAAAAAGGCCAGCTCACCGAAGCTCATCCCCGCCGCGAAGACGTCGAGACGTTGATAGCCTTTGCCTCCGATTTGAAGGCGTACTTCCACGCTCCCGGAGGTGAGGATGAAGAGCTCGTCGGCGATGGTACCGGTCTGGATGATGGTTTCGCCTGAGCTGAACGCCCTGGTCTCCATGCGTTCTTCGAGGAGCTGCAACTCCGCCTCGTTGCAATTTGAAAAGAGCGCGCATGAAGCGGGGGGGACGGGTGGCACATCCATGATGTGGTCTTTCATCACGTTCGCCAGCACCGCGTTCTCACAAGATTCCAGAGCGGCGTCCTCGCTGGGGAAAATGGCGTCGTCATCCAGATCGATCGTCGCAATGGCGGTGGCGATTCTCGCCGTATGGCAGCATACCAGCGTCACCCCGCCGGCGGAGAGCTGTTGCCGGACATCGCGGAGCATGCGCAGGCTCGCCTCATCGATGGAGGAGACGAAGTTGAAGTTCAGGATGAAGTGCTGGCAATAGGGCGCCTGCTTGATGAGCTCGCGGATGACCGGCTCGAAGGTGGAGAAAAGCAGCGGGCCCTGGAGCTCCATCACACGGATGCGCTCGCCGTAGCGGCGCAGCGTGTGGAACGCCTTGGCCGGCAGCCGTCGCCGGGAATTCACCTGGGAGGCGTTGTAACTGCGGCGCAGCGCTGGCGGCGGGACGGCGCTGGGATTGAACATGTGCAAGGCGAGTTCGCGCGCGAGGTCCATGCACACGCGGATCGCCCGCACGCTGTTGCCCTGCGCGTCGAGCGGCGGCGAGAAGACCCCGATGCCCAGCTGCCCTGGCAACACGGCGAGAATCCCGCCGCCGACACCGCTTTTGGCGGGAAGGCCCACACGATAGATCCACTCGCCGGACCAGTCATACATGCCGCAGCTCGCCATCACGGCGAGCACGTTGTCCACGTAATCATGGGCGATGGCCTGCTCGCCGGTAAGTGGATTAACGCCTTGGTTGGCGAGTGTGGCGCCCATGACCGCGAGGTCGGCGCAGGTGACTTGCAGCGAGCATTGCTGGAAATAGGTCTCCACGATTTCCCGCGGGTCCTCGTCGATGATGCCGAAGTTTCTCAGCATCCAGCCGATCGCGCGGTTGCGGTGGCCGGTTTCGCTTTCGGAGCGGTAGATGTCCTGATCGATCTCCAAGTGCCCGCCGGCGCATTTCGAGAGGTAGTCGGTGATCCGCTGGATGCGGGTTTGTCCGCCGGCCTTGAGAATCTGTCCGCAGGTGGCGATGGCGCCCGCGTTGATCATCGGATTGAAAGGCGCGCCGGAGTCGGGCTTCAGACTGATGGCGTTGAAGGCATCCCCGGAAGGCTCCACTCCGATTCTTGAAAGCACGTGCTCCTCGCCACGATCTTCCAGGGCGAGGCCGTAGGTGAGCGCCTTGGAAATCGACTGGATCGTGAATTTGTGCCGGGTATCGCCCACCTCGTAAATGTGCCCGTCACGGGTGGCGATGCAGATGCCGAAAAGGTTCGGATCAACTTTGGTGAGCTCCGGAATGTAATCGGCCACGGCCCCCTCGCGGAGACAGGCATAACGTTCGTGAAGGGTTTTTAGAATCTGGGCAACAGGTGATTTCATATCAATGGGTCCCGCACTTTAGCAGCTCTCATTCCCAATTGCCCTCGGTGTGGTAAAAATCCGGGTTCATGCGGGATTTCCTACCATGAAGCATCCGGCACCTGATGTCCCAGCCGCAGGATTCCAGCAGCCGGAAATTGAAAATCGTCTTGGAATAGGTCTCTGAACTGCTAAGAAAATCGTGTTCCGAGGAGAGGCTTATACAGCCCGGACTTCCAACCCATCCCATTTGAGCCCATGCCGCAGCCGTCATCCAACATCGCATTAGAACTACCTGCCGTCGGCTTCCTTTCCGGGGTATCCGCCGAGCACCGCGGGTTCCTGGCTTGTTTCGGAAAATTCCTCCGCCCCCGGAGCGGTGACATTCTGATCTCGGAGGGCGACGCCCAGGAATCGCTTTATCTGATCCTATCGGGGACGCTTCACATCGTGGCGTCGGTTGACGACCGGCCGGTGCTACTGGCGGCGTTTGGCGAGGGCGACTCGATCGGGGAGATCAATCTTTTCGATCCGGCGACGGCGAGTGCGACGGCGATCGTGCGGAACGGAGGAGTCATCTGGTCGCTTTCCCGCGCTGAACTGGATGCGTTCCTTACCGCCGACCCAGGGGCGGCGGTGTCGGTGATGAAAGGATTGCTGCGGCAGGTCGCCAAGAGGATCCGCAGCATGAACGAGAAACTCATCACCGCGGAGCAACGCGCTTCATTGCACAACTTTTGGACCACCACACCACAATGAGTTTTCTTGTTCATCAGGGACCGTTCGCGATTTTCGCAGCCTTTGTGGTCGTGCATGCCCTGGCGGATTTCCCGCTCCAGGGAGATTATATCGCCAAGCAGAAGTCGCGGGCACAGGCGGACAGCTTCAGCGTCTGGGTCATCGCCCTGGCCGCCCACTCGGTGATTCATGCCGGCGGGGTTTGGTTGGTTTCAGGATCCCTTGCTTTCGGGATCGCCGAGTTGGGGGCCCATGCCTTGATTGATGCTTACAAAGGCGAGGGGAGGTTCGGCATCGTCGCGGATCAGAGCCTGCATCTGGCCTGCAAGGTGGTGTATGCGCTTTTACTGACCTTCGGCTGGGGGGGCGTTTAACCTGGGAGGAGCGGGTTTCCGTCGTGAGAAACTTACGGGAATTTTTAAAAACGAATGAAAATTCTCTTCGTTGCCGACCTTCATTACACGCTCAAGCAGTTCGACTGGCTGATTGCCTGCGCCTCCAAGTTCGACGCGGTGATGATTGGCGGAGACCTGCTCGATCTGGCCTCACCACTCGATCTGGATACGCAGATCGTCGTGGTCGAAAAATACCTGGCCCGCCTATCCCGGATCGCCCGGATTCTCGTCAGTTCCGGCAACCACGACGGCGACGCCCGCACCGTCACCGAGGAGTCCATCTGCCGCTGGCTCCCGGATGTGAAAACGGAAGCCCTGAATGTGGACGGGGACAGCGTCGAGATCGGCGAGACGCTGGTGACCGTCTGCCCATGGTGGGACGGCGACGAAACCCGGGCGAAGGTCGAGAGTCTTCTGCTGCGCGAATCCACGCGAAAAAAGCGAAGGTGGGTCTGGATCCACCATTCCCCGCCGGCCGGTTCTCCCGTAAGCTGGACCGGAATGAAGTCCGCGGGAGACGTGGTGCTGACGGCATGGATCGCCAGGTTTGCTCCGGATCTGGTACTTTCCGGTCACATCCACAACGCCCCGTTTTACCCCGAAGGCTCGTGGGTTGACCGGCTTGGCGAGACCTGGGTGTTCAATGCGGGCCGCCAGATCGGGCAGGAGCCCTCGCATGTCATCCTTGATTTGGACGCGATGACCGCCTGCTGGGTCTCGATGGAAGGAGTGTCGAGCCAGAACCTCGCGCCTCATGCCGGGATCAGCGCGCCGGTCGCGAGTGCGGGCGGTGCATAAGCGAACCCAGCACTTCGTCCACCATGCCGAGGTGGTCGTGCCCCTCGTATTGGCGCTTCACGTCGATGAGATATTTATTCAGCGAGTCCAGGCGCCGGGCAAGCAACTCGGCGACCTGCAGTCCCACCTCCGGGTGTGCGATGAGGAACTCGCGCGGTTTTTCAATCACCGCGAAAACCGCAGGTTCCAGACTCTTCACCGTCGCAGTGGCAGGCCCGCCAAGCAGCGCGGACATCTCACCGAATATTTCGCCGCGCTCCGTGGCCTTCGCCAGTCGCACGTCATCCCGCAGGATTTCCACCGCTCCGGAAAGGAGCACCAGAAGTTCCCCGGTCCATTCGTTTTGGGTGATGACAACGCTACCCGCCGGGAACTCCCGCAACTTCTGATGTTTCACATGATCGAGGATCGGAGACATATCGAGGATTTTCCAGAGAGAATCAGGGCCTCAATATCCGGGCCGATCTTTGAACAAACATTGGTTGACCTCGACCGGCTTGCACTTGTTGAGCCCGGTGAAATTCCCGTTTGTTCCATCGTTGTAATGGTGTGTGTCGGTGTAAATCGTCGTCCCGGCCGGATTGGAAAGACGCACCCTGCTCCCAGGGTCAATGGTGACGGTCGAGCCTGCGATCTGCACCGTATCGCCCCGCAGAGTGGTGTCGCCCACGAAGCGGACGCCGTTGGAACCTTCGCCGTAGAGGCGGATCAGGTCCGAGGCGTTGGTACCGCGGCCAAGGGCGGCATCGCTTACCAACAGGGTACCGCCGGAGTCATAGACCCTGGCTTTGATTTGCCGGGCCGAAATCGTCGAATCCATGATCCGCACGTCACCTCGTCGTGAGGTGGTGTCCACCATGTCAACATCCACGGTCGCGCAATCGACGATGTCGGCGTTGCCGTCGCCCGCCTCGATCAGGACTTGGGGGGTGTTCAATTGCGACAACCGGCGCAGTTCGGAGCTGTTGCTGATTTTCACACCTTTTTTCGCCCGGAGGGTGATCGAGTCGGAAGCAGCGAGCTTGGAGGGACGGGATTTGCAACCTCCCACTTGGAGATCTCCACTAGCGGACATCTTGATGTTTTTCGCTTCCACGGCTGCCCCGGACACCTTGACGTCACGACCGGCAACCGCCTCGAAATTCCCCGTCGGCAGGCTGATCAAGGCTGGTTCGTATCCGCCGATGTTCACATCCGACGTCGGCCCATCCGCGTTAAACGTCACGCTCTGACTGGTGCCGGTCAAATTGAAGCCGTCGAAATTGATCGATCCGGTAAGAGAGGTGAAGACCAGATTGGAAATCTCCCCGTCGAGCGCCCACAGGTCGCCCGGCGTGGCACCGGGCGTATCGACCGAGGGAGTGGCGGTGAAGTTGACATCCCCGGTCGCCCCCATGATCAGATTCCGCAGGTCTGCGGCAGGATCCACTGAAGGACTGCCGGAAATGTAAAACTCGTCACCTTTGAGGACGAACCAACTGCTGTTTTCCGAAAGCACCGCGTCGAGTCCGAAGAACGCCTGCGGAGCGTCATACATATAACTGCCGAACAGTCCGTCCTGCGCCGGAACGTATTGGGATCCGGGCAGGAACGCGAAACCACCGGCAACACTGTTATAGGCGTTGGAGAGATTGGTGGCCGAGTCGATGCTCGATTGGTTTTCGAACACGGTGGTTCCAGCAATGTTTACCGGCTTGTTTGGTCCGGGAGCTGGCGGATCAACGGGTGGATCAACGGGCGGCT
>JBIHZT010000146.1:0-7748 GCA_044240265.1 Luteolibacter sp.
GGAATATCCGGGTGCCAGCGGTTGTGAAGGTAGTCCTGGGATTCCGGGGTGGCGTCGAGGTCAACTTTGATCAGTGTCTTCATATGGTTTGGTTAGGTTTGGTGGTGGGAGAGGAAACGGGGTCAGACGGCGAGCATGGCTTTGATCTGTTCGGCATCCACGTCGGACCGGCGGTCCTCGCGGATGAATTTGCCCTTGTCGATGACCATGATGTTATCGCAGGTATCGAGCACGAAGCTGAGGACCTGCTCGCTGACGACGATGGTGAGTTTTCTCAAATCCCGGATCTCGCGCAGGCTGCGGGAGATGTCCTTGATGATGGACGGCTGGATGCCTTCGGTCGGCTCGTCGAGCAGGAGCACGCTGGGGTTGGTCATCAGCGCGCGGCCGATGGCGAGCTGCTGCTGCTGGCCGCCGGATAGATTGCCGCCCTTGCGCTTGCGCATGTCCCGGAGCACCGGGAAGAGCGCGTAGATCTCCTCGACGGAGTCGTAACTGACTTTTCCCGCGACGCCGGAGATGAGGTTTTCATACACCGTGAGGTAGGGGAAGATCATGCGGCCCTGGGGAACGAATGCGACTCCCTGGGCGACCCGGCGGTGGGATGGTTGGTTGGTGATTTCCTTGCCGTTGAGGGTGATCTTGCCGGAGCGCGTCGGAATCATGCCGATGAGCGAGCGGAAGAGCGTGCTCTTGCCCATGCCGTTGCGGCCGATGATGCCGAGGATCTCGCCCTGCGGCGCGGTGAAGCTCATGTCGGGGATGACGACGCTTTGTCCGTAACAGACCTGGAGGTTGGTGACTGAGATCATGGTGTTAGTGTCCGATGTAAACTTCGATGACTTTGGGATCCTGGCTGACTTTTTCCATGGAGCCTTCCGCGAGGATCTTGCCGAGGTGCATGACGGTGACGCGGTCGGCGATTTCCCGGACGAACTCCATGTCGTGTTCGATGACGATGACCGAGCGGTCCTTGGAGATCTTGCGGATGAGAGTGGCGGTCTCGGTGCGCTCTCTAACGCTCATGCCGGCGACGGGCTCGTCGAGCATGATGATTTCCGGGTCCTGCATGAGCAACATGCCGATTTCCAGCCACTGCTTCTGGCCGTGGCTGAGGATGCCGGCCTCGGTATCGAGCTTGTCGGACAAGCCGATCTGCTCGGCGACGTCATCGCACTGTTTCTTGATGGCCGCGGTGCGGCGGAACATCAGGCAGCCGATCACGCCGCGGCCGGTGGGGTGGGAGAGTTCGAGGTTTTCGAATACGGTGAGGTTTTCGTAGATCGACGGGTTCTGGAATTTCCGACCGATACCGGCTCGGACGATCCGGTATTCGCGGACGCCGCGGAGTTCCTTGCCCTTGAACTTGATGCTGCCCGTGGTGGCGAGCGTCTTGCCGCAGATGAGGTCCAGCACGGTGGTCTTGCCGGCGCCGTTAGGACCGATGATGACGTGCACGTGGTTTTGGGCGAGGTAGAAATTGAAGCCGTCGACCGCTTTGAATCCGTCGAACGAGACTCCGAGATCCTCCACTTCGAGGACGTTGTCGTGATCAGTTTTCATCGGAAATGGGGGTGGCTTTGGTGGTTACGGCGGGTGTGGACTTCTGGAAGCGGGCGAGCAGGGCCGCATACTTCTCCTTGTTGGTCGGGATCTTCTCCATCAAGCCTGCGAGACCGTTGGGGAAGAACATGACGACGGCGATGAAGGTGCCGCCCATCAGGTAGAGCCAGAGATCCGGATAGGCTTCGGAGAAGGTGGTTTTTCCGAAGTTCACGATCAGACAGCCGAGGATGGCTCCGAGAACGGACAGGCGTCCACCGACCGCGGTGAAGATGACCATTTCAATGGAGGGGATGATGCCGACGATGGACGGCGACATGAACCCGACCTGGAGCACGAATAGCGCGCCACCGAGGCCGCTCAGCATCGCGGCGAAGGCGAAGATGAAGGCGCGGATCATGGCCACGTCGTATCCGGAGAAGCGCACGCGGTCCTCGCGGTCGCGGATGGCGACGAGCACGCGGCCGAGGCGGGTGTTGATGATATACTTCGCGCCTATGGCCACGGTGAAGAGCAGGACCACGCAGAGGAAGTAGAGGATGTATTGGGCGTTCTCGCTGCGGATGTCCCAGCCGCAGAGGGTTCGCAGGTCGGTGATGCCGTTTCTGCCGCCGGTGTAGCCCTGATTGCCGTCGATGCCGAGTGAGAAGATCAGGGCGATCGACTGGGTGATGATGGCGAAATAGACGCCGCCAACACGCCTGCGGAAGAGTGCCCAGCCGATAATGAAGGCGATCACCGCCGGGACCACGAAGATCGCGAAAATGGTGAAGGGCAGGCTCTTGAACGGCTCCCAATACAGTGGCAGCTTGGTGATCTGGTTCCAGTCCATGAAGTCCGGGATGCCGGGGGTGGACTGGATGGCGGTGGTGACGGGGTCGGATGCCTCAAGTTTGAGGAACATGGCCATGCAGTAGCCCCCAAGTCCGAAAAAAACACCCTGGCCGAGGCTGAGGATGCCGCAGCGTCCCCAGAGCAGGACCAAGCCGATGGCGACAAAGCCGAAGGTCAGGTATTTTCCGACAAGGTTGAGCCGGAAAACCGGGAGGGCAAGCGGGAGGACGACTAGCAGAAGCAGGAGGAATCCTCCGAAGGCGATCGCCTCTCCGCGGGTCTTGAACAGGGTGCGAAAGAATAGTGGCATGACTTTGTGGATGATAGGTTGGCGGTCAGTGGCCCCGGACCTTGCTTGGGAAGAGTCCTTGTGGGCGGATCATCAGGGCGATGACGATGACGAGCAGGGTGGCGACCTTGCCCTTGGTGCCTTCCAGGAAGAACTCGAGGATTGACTGGGCCTGGGCGATGCCGAAGGCGGAGGCGAGGCAGCCTAGCAGGCTGGCGGTTCCGCCGGAGACCACGACGAGGAAGGCGTCCACGATGTAGCGGCTGCCGCTATCAGGCCCGGTAGAGCCGATGGTGGTGAAGGCCGCTCCGGCGATACCTGCGATGCCGCAACCGAGTGAGAAGGCGAGGCGGTCCACCTTGCCGGTATTGATGCCGACGGCGGCGCTCATCTTGCGGTTCTGCACGGTGGCGCGGAGCCGGAGGCCGAAAGCGGAGCGATACATGAAGGTGATCAGGGCGATGGTGACCACCACGGACAAGCCGAGCACGAACATGCCGTTAATGGGGATGTCGAGACCTTCCTTGACGTTGTAGGATCCCATGAGCCAGTCGGGCAGGGTGGGGGTGACCTCACGCGCGCCGAAGATGGAGCGGTAGGTTTGCTGGAGAATGAGGCTGAGTCCCCAGGTGGCGAGCAGGGTGTCTAACGGTCGGTGGTAGAGGTGTCTTATCATCAGCCACTCAACCAGCGCCCCGAGGGCCGCGCAGACGACGAATGCCAGCGCAATGGCGGCGACGAAGTAATAGGGGCCGAATGCGGGCGCGAATTTTTCCGTGAGTGAGGAGCAGAGATAGACGGTGTAGGCGCCGAGAGCCATGAACTCTCCGTGAGCCATGTTGATCACTCCCATCTGACCGAAAATCAGTGCCAGGCCGAGGCCCATGAGCAGGAGGACGCTGAACAGGCTGAGGCCTGAGAAGCCCTGCATGATGAAAATGCTTTGTAATTCTTCGCTGGTGTATTCTCCCATAGGATCAGGCGGTTGGAAGTTTGGAAAAGGGTTCCCTGGTTGGAAAATGCGGAGGGCCGGAAACTACCCGGCCCTCCGGGTTATAGCTGGGCTCCAATGGGAGCCGAAAAACGATTACTGATAGCCTTTCGGGAACGGATCGGGCTCGATGAGTTCGGATTCGTAGAGGACTTTCGCTTGTCCGTCCTTCTGCCATTGGCCGATCCGGAGCTTGCTCCAGAGGTGATGGTTCGGGTGGAGTTTCACATAGCCTTCGGGGGCGGTGGTCAGTTCGAGGCCGGGCGAGGCTTCGACGATTTTGTCGATGTCGAAGCTCTTGGCCTTTTCGACCGCCGCCTTCCACAGCCACGGGCCGAGGTAGCCGGCCTGGGTGACGTCGCCGATCACGCTGTCAGCACCGTATTTGGCTTTGAAGGCTTTGACGAACTCGATGTTGTTAGGGTTGTCGAGGCTTTGGAAGTATTTCATGGCGGAGTAGAAGCCCATGAGATTTTCCCCGCCGATGCCGAGCACCTCGTCCTCAGTCACCGAGATGGTGAGGAGTGTTTGCTTGGATCCGTTGATGCCCGCGGCGGCGAGCTGTTTGTAGAAGGAGACGTTCGATCCACCGACGACGGCGGCGTAGATGACGTCCGGTTTCTTGAGCTTGATCTTGTTAATCAGTGATCCGAACGAGGTGCTGCCGAGGGCGTAGAACTCTTCTCCGACCACCGTGCCCTTGAGAACGTTCTCAATGTGCTTGCGGGCGATCTTCATCGAGGTGCGGGGCCAGATATAGTCGGAGCCGACCAGATAGAAGGTCTTCGCCTTCTTCTCCTTGGCGATCCAGTCGAGGCCGGCGATGATCTGCTGGGTGGCTTCCTGGCCGGTGTAGATCACGTTCTTGGATTGCTCGAGGCCCTCGTAGAATGTCGGATAGTAGAGCATTCCGTTTTCCTTCTCGAAGACCGGCAGGACGGCCTTGCGGGAGGCGGAGGTCCAGCAGCCGAAGACGGTGCCGACCTTGTCACTGACGAGCAGCTTCTTGGCCTTTTCCGCGAAGGTCGGCCAATCGCTGGCACCGTCCTCCTTGATGACCTTGATCTGTCGGCCGAGAACCCCGCCCATGGCGTTGATCTGGTCGATGGCGAGTTGCTCGGCCTGGATGGATCCGGTTTCGCTGATGGCCATGGTGCCGGTCGCGGAGTGCAACTGGCCGACAGTCACAGTGTCGTCGGTGACGGCGAGACCAGTGGTGTTGACCTCGGCGGTGGGGAGTTTGTCCTGGGCGGTCGCCGCAGCCGTCGCAAGAGCGAGGGCGGCAACCTTCAGGAAGTGGTGGCTTAGTGATTTCATTTTCATGGTTTGGAGTCGTTGTGTGGCGATGGTCGTGAAGCCGGTGTCTGGTGGTTTCGCGACGAGGGGAACCGTTGCACCGCTTGTGCCATGTGGATGGAACGGGAGTTGAAATCGATTCACGATGGCCGGAGGAGGCAGGGGGCGCGGATGAAGGGCCTGGCGGCGTTTGGCACACGCTTTGCTGCCGGAAAGGGCAGAGCATGCTGAATACGATTCACGATAGCCCGGGAGTGTTGCGGGAACCGCTGGTGATTGATCCGGGGATCGTGGATTCGAAGCGGCTGCAGATGTTTTACGCCTCGGTGAAGGAGGGCAGTTTCGCGGCGGCGGCGCAGATTTTATCCGTAAGTCCCTCAGCCATCAGCCATGCGATGAAGTCGCTGGAGGAGGATCTGGGTTGCTCGTTGTTCCGGCGGCTGGGGCCGCAGGTGAAACCGACCGGGGCGGCGGTGCGCCTGTTGCCGATGGTGGAGGATCTGCTCGTGAGGATGTCCTCGATGAAGAGCGAGCTGGCGGCCCTGGACGGGCGGTCGGAGAGCCTGGTTTTCCGGCTGCCTTCGACCTTGTTGGGAATTCTACTGATGGGTCCGTTATCGACGTTTCACGAATGTTTCCCTGCCGCGGATTTTGAAATGATCGTGAGGGGGGGCGGTGAGGGCGATTCTCCGGACAGGCGGGTGGATTTCGAGGTGGATTATCTGGAGCGGGTTCCGCCGGAAATGGTGCGGCGGGATCTGGTGGTGGAGGATTTCCAGGCCTACGCGGCTCCGTTCCACCGGTTGGGGCAGAAGTCACGGATTTCGGTGCCGGAGCTGCGGCAGAGCCTGTTGGTTTTCCCGGACCGCCGGGTCTTCAAATCGCTGGTCCAGCAGTTAGCTGGCGGGGCTGAAGGCGGTTTGAAGAAATGGATCCTGCCGGATCCACGGGTGGCTCTCGATCTGGCAAGGCAGGGGCAGGGCATCGTTTTCCTGCCGGAATGGGTTGCAGGCGAGTCCGTCCGGGAGGGGGCGCTGGTGTGCCTGAAGCTGCCCGGCCTGAAGCTGCGGCGGACCTGCTGCGCGTGGTGGGAGCCCGGTCGGCCGTTGACCTGGGTGGCGGAGGTGTTCCTGAATCTGTTCTCGGAAGACATCAGCCGGGCCGGAGATTCCGGTTAGGCTGGCAGCAGCAGACGGGCGGTCTGCTCGCTCGGGGCGACCTGGCTGGGGAGCACTGAGAAATCGTTGAGCGCCATGAGTTCGGCGAGGAGTTTCGGCACGTCCGGGATGATGTCCTTGTTCAGCGAGGCGAATGAATGCAGGGTCGCGGCTCTCTCCAGGATGTCGCTCTGGACCAAGGGTTTGCCACATTGGGACATTCGCTCGATCGACCGGGTGAAGGTCGCTGGATGGGTGAGCAAGGTTCGGCCGGCGGCGATGCCTTGGGCGAGGGTTTGGCTGAGCTCGGGGTGCTGCTCGAGAAACTCACGGTGGCAGACCATGACCAGTCGCTGGGCGAATTTTCCCGGGCTGAAGCGCGGGTCGCGCCTGCCGAGTCCGGTGGATTCCGCGTGGATGCCCCAGGGTGAGGGGGCGATGATGGCGTCGAGTGCCTCCGCCTTGAGGGCGTGAATCATCATGTCCATGGGTAGCATTTTGAAGGTGAGCTCGATGGAGCGGCCGCCTTTCCAATGGCCGAGCCATTCGCGCGACTGGGCCTTGGTGAGGGAGTTCTGGCTCTCCACGCCGACTGTGAGTCGCTGCGGGAGGCGGGCCGGGGTGCCCCCCTGCGGTGGATAGAAAGCCTTGTAAAGCGACTCGCGCAGAACGAGTTCCGTCGGGCAGGCATCGAGGAAAATGGGGATTTTCCAGCAAGCGCGTTGTCCAGGCAGCGCGAGCACGTCGGCGATGAAGATCTCCCACGGGATGATGCCACCCATGAGCTTGCGGGTGAGCAGGTTGCGGCTGATTTCCCCGTAGCTGGCGTAGGCCTTGAGCTGGAACGGGAAATCGCGGCAAGCCAGGGGTTGGGGCGGTTCGCTTGCGAAAAACGGAAGGACTTCAAGGGACGGTAGGATTCCCAGAAGCTCGGATGGAAGATTGGGCATCGGAAATGAATGAAATTGGATGGAGAGGCGCGGCCTCCCCGCTCAAAGGATCGCTGGATTCGGGTTTGCGGTGGACGTGCGATTCAAAGCAGATCCCATACCATGGAGGGGCGCTGCTAGTATTTGCTACGGACGCCACGACTCACTCGGGCGCATCCGTCGGCCGGCTCGGCGGCGCGTTGATTGGGCGGGGCAGGGGGCCGGTGCCCGCATCGCCGCTGGCGGCCTGGGTCCGGATGGCGGCGGCGATGCCCGAGGCAAGTCGCTGGCGGTAAGCGGGCTCGCTGATCTGGCGGCTTTCGGCGGCGTTGCTCAGGTAGCCGCCTTCGAGAAGGAGGCAGGGGATTTCCGGATTGCGGGTCAGGCGGATCCGGCGGCGGACGAGGCCGCGGTTGCCGCTTTCCGCCGGACTGACGGAGGCCATGGCCTGTTGGCAACGCGTGGCAAGGCCGTGGCTGTCCACCCGCCAATAATAGGTCTCCGGGCCGCGGATGAAGGTCGGGCCGCTGTTGTAGTGCATGCTGACGAGGATGGCCCCGCCGTGGCGGTTCGCGCGGATGACGCGCTCGTCGAGGTCGATGAAGGTATCCTCGGAGCGCATGAGGATGACTTTGAAATCCTGCCGAAGGTCGTTGGCGATTCGCTTGGCGGTGTCGAGCGCGAGGTCC
>JBIHZT010000147.1:0-7747 GCA_044240265.1 Luteolibacter sp.
CCTTCTATATGACACTTATGGATTCCCAATCGATTTGACGGAACTTCTCTGTGCGGAGCGCGGATTAGAAATCGATATGCCAGAGTTTGAGCGGCAAATGGAGCGGCAGCAAGAACGCTCCCGCGCCGCGCAAAAATCCAACATCGTCCGCGCCCTCGACATCTCTACCGAAGCCGTCACCGAATTCACCGGTTTCGAAAACGACACCGTCGATGCCACCATCCTCGAGATCCACCCGCAGGAAGACGCGCTCTTCGTCATCACCGACAAGACCATCTTCTACGCCGAGATGGGCGGCCAAGCCGGCGATACCGGAGTTTTGGACACCGACGACAACCAGATCGAAATCACCGGCACCCAACAGATCGGCAAAGCCCGCGCCCACATCATCGCTTCCTCCGCTTCCATCAAAGTCGGCGACAAGGTCACCCTTGAATTAGACGCGCAACGCCGCCGCCCGATCGAGGCCCACCACACCGCCACTCACCTTCTCCATTGGGCGCTGCACGAAGTCGTCTCCGCGGATGCCGCGCAGCAAGGTTCCTCGGTCGATGAGAACCGCCTGCGTTTCGACTTCAACAGCGCCGCCGTCACGCCCGAGCAAGTCGCCGCGATGGAGGAAAAGGTCAACGCCGCCATCAAGGCCAACGACTCCGTTTCCTGGACCGAAGTCAAACACGCCGACATCAAGGGCCGCGCCGACATCATGCAGTTCTTCGGCGACAAATACGGCGACATCGTCCGCGTCGTCCAGATCGGCGGCCAGCCTAACCAACTCAACGGTTACTCCCAAGAGCTCTGCGGCGGCACCCACGTCCGCCACACCGGCGAGATCGGGCTTTTCAAAATCAAATCCGAGGGCGCCATCGCTTCCGGCGTCCGTCGCATCGAAGCCGTCTGCGGCGATGCCGCCTGGGCCTATCTGAACGAGTCCGTCGAGAAATGGGATCACGACCTCAAAGCCGCCCGCGCCAAGCTCCACGCTGCCAACGAAAAGCTCACCGCCCTCGGCGACGCGCCAGTCGAAGTAAACGACTTTCCCTACATCATGGGAGCCATGCTCGTCGAGCGCGCTGATATCGCCCAGATCAACGCCACCTTCGCCCACGGCCAGCGCACGCTTGAGGAAACCCAAGCCGCCGCCATCGAGGCCGAGAAGCGCATCAAGAAAATCCAGTCCGCCCAAGCCGCCGCCCTCGCCGACGAATCCCTGGCAGAACTCATCGCGTTGGGCAAACCCATCATCGTCAGTTTCGAGTCCGACGCCTCGCTGCTCCAGGAGCTCCAGAACGGCCTCAAGAAAAAGCAATTCGCCGGCCCCGCCCTACTCATCGTGGACGACGGCGAAAAGCTCCACCTCGCCACCTACTGCGGCCCGGACGCGTTAGCCGCCGGCCTCAAAGCCGGCGATCTCCTCCGCGACCTCGCCGCCCTCGCCGGCGGCAAAGGCGGCGGCAAGCCGGACCAAGCCCGTGGTGCCGCGCCAGATCGCTCGAAACTGGAAGAAATCAAAGCCGCCGCTGTTCACCTCTTCAATCACTCATGAAATCCATCACGCTGGCCTGTTTGTCCTGCCTTGCTTTGCTAACTTTTCAGGCCGCTGGCGAAACGGGCAAAAATGAATTCCCGATGGTGATTGAGGGCATCAAGTGCTCGGTCAAAGCCTATAAACCTACGTCTCCCATTGTTTTTGATCTAATGGTGGACAAGGATTTCCGTCCGAAATCCCAGCTAATCCTAGCGATCATGCTCTCCAATTCAGACATCTCGTCCTATATGAGCGACGAGGAAATTTCCGTTTTTTTTGAACCCAAACTGAGCGTCGATAGAGTTCAGAAGGTCCGTTCAGCGATGAAGGCGTACAACTGGACTCTTCCATCTACGACCACCAATCCATGGAAAGGAGTGAGGTATTCGATCAGTCAGGCATTTGAGGTCGATTCAGAGAAAGGCAAATTCCTGGTATATCAGTTAATGCCACAGGGAGGAAAAGACGTAGGCGGCGACCTCACCAGCAGTTTAAGAAACGTGGCAGGAAAATGGTCCATTGGTGCGGACAAATCTGAGGGAGTTGAAGATTTCCGACTTTCCCTGTCGAAACTCGTCCCGGCGGAGTTTGCCAAACTTCATCAGGCATCACAGATCGAGGCGCTGCCATTCGAGGATTTACTCAAATAGCCCCCGTTGCTTTGCGATTCGGCAGTATCTTCATAAACCGATCACCTGAACCATCCGCTTCTCCTCATTCCACCGGATGATCTTCTCATCCGCCGTGATCAGCGGAATCCCCAGAGTGATCGCCGTGGCGACGATGATGCGGTCTGCTGGGTCGCCATGAAAGTCTGGCAGGCGGCAGCTTGCGGTGGAAATTTCCGCAGTGAGCGGGGCGAGGCAGACGGGCGATTCGAGATTGGCGGAAAACCAGGATTCCTCGTCCGGCATCAGGTTCAGCCGGCCTTTCATCGCCAGCATGGAAACTTCCCACTGCGAGATGGCTGAAATGATCGCAGTGCCGGAAAAATCACGAATCTTCTCCGCACGTGGATCGCCCGCCGCCGACCAGACCCAGACGTGGGTGTCGAAGACCGCGGCGACGAGATTTTCAATCTTCAGCATCCCAGTGCTCTTCCGTGCTCAGGAGATCGCCCAGAATCTCGGTGCTTTCCTTGGACCGGCCGAATAGTTTCCCTGGCGGGCTGGCGGAAATCGGGATCAATTCAGCGGCGGGTTTGCCGTGACGGGTGATGGTGACCCGGGATTTTTCCTTCTGCACCTTGTCGATCAATCCGAGGCAGGTGGCCTTGAATTGAGTTACCGTAATGTCCATGCACCAATAATAGTCAGACCATGGTCATTTTCAATGAGTTTGTTGGATCAGGGAGATCTCCCAACACCAAATCGATCATCGTAATCTTCGAGTTCACCACCTCGCTGCTCAAGGAGCCCAGAATGGCTTCAAAAAACGCCAGACCACGCTGGTGCGGCGGTGTCTTGGCGGATCAAAATCCTGCAGGATGGCGCATCACGTGGCCTTTTCCTTGGCGGGTCGCTGTTTTCCAGCGTGGGCCGGTCTCTCCGCCGGGACCGCCGGTATCCAGGCGCAGGCCGGCGACAGTCATGAAGACGTGACCTTTCCGGATATACAAGGTGATCCATTTCCCTTCGCCTTTTTTGCCGTAGCTGAAATAGCCCCGCGACGGGATGCTGCCTTTCATTAGGCCCGCTTCACGCAGAACATAGGAAACCGTGCCGGAGCAATCGTAGCCGGAATCCTGCAATCTGGCGTGGCCGCCCCCCCATTTGTAGGGCTTGCCTTGCAGGCGGTTCCCGGCGGCGATCGCCCGCTTCACGGCGGCGGGGGCGTTCCGCGGCGCGTAGGCGAGACCATTTTTGATCAAAGCGGTGCGCCCGCTTTCGAAATGATAGGAAACGGGGCGTTTTGCCTTCACCTGATTGGAACAGGAAACCAAACCGCTCAGCAAGGGCAACAGAACCGGCAGAAGGACTAAAAATCTTTTCACGGAGGGCAGTTTTTCAAAAATAGTTAAGAAAATCAAACTATTTTTATCTCCTGCTCCAGGGCGACCTCATTTTGAAATATCGAGTTTCATTAGGGTGCTGAGGGTCTTTTCGCAGAGAGCGGCGCGCATGGAGTCTTTGGTGGTTTGATCGTGCCGCAGGAGGTTTTGGGTGAGTTTGCGCAGCAGTGCCGGGTTTTCGGCGGCGTGGCCTTTGCGGACGCGGCATTGGTCCTCGCCGAAGGTCATGTCCAGAACCCAGTGGCAGCGGTTCTCGATGCCCCAGTGGCAGGCGGATCAGGGCGGCTTCCGGGGAGTGGCTGTAATGCTTCCATGCCGGGTGCGAATCCTCCGGCATGCTCTTCATTGCGTGTGGTTTTGCGAGCCATTCGCTTCGCTTGAATCAAACAACCGTTTCGCACAAGTGTGGATTGCACTAATATGAGGTGACCCTGCCTCAACCAAGAGGTGGACTTGACCTGACCCCCTTCCACGTGCAGTCTGCGCCGCAAAATGAAATGTTTCAAATCAACCTTACTTAATCACTTGCCGCTCTTCGGACTGGTGGCGGTGACCTTGAGCGCGTGTGGACCGTCCGGTCCGGCAGGCTCGAATTACCTCGCCGGAGTCGGCGGGCCGATCCACCAGCAGACGTCCAGCAGTGCCGGACACCCCGCCCCTGCGATCCCGGATGACGTCTCTTACTGGGATGGCGACAGCGCCCAAGGCAGCCCGCTGATCCGGATCAACCGGGCGCAGCAAAAGGCGTTTTTCTACAAGGCCGGCACGCTGGTGGGGGTTTCCCGGATTTCCAGCGGCAGCGAGGACCACGGAACACCTGCGGGGAGGTATAAAATCACCCAGAAGAACAAGGACCACAAATCCTCGGTGTATGGAGTTTTCAAGGACCGCGAGACGGGGATGACCACCAACGACAACGTGGACATCCGGGTGGACAAGCCCAAGTCCACCGAAATTTTCTACAACGCGCCGATGCCCAACTTCATGCGTTTCAACGGCGGCATCGGCATGCACACCGGCTATCTTCCCGGCTACGCGGCCTCGCACGGCTGCATCCGCATGCCCCACCACATGTCGGAGCATTTCTTTGACAACGTCCAGCTCGGCACACCCGTAGTCGTCGAGTGAGCAACCATCTTCCGGACGCAGCGACCACGCTGGAAATCACACCGGAAGCGGTGGCGGAGTGGATTCACCTGCCGCGCGACCAGCGGCCGAAGCTCATCGACTGCCGCGAAGAGGACGAACTGGCGATCTGCCAGATCCCGGGCAACGACTGGTATCCGCTGGGTTTGTTTCCAGGAGTCCGGGAAAAACTGCAGGCCCGCAACGAGCGCGGTGTGGTCGTCTATTGCCACCACGGTGTGAGGTCGCTGCGGGCGACCCATTTCCTCCGATCCATCGGCGTGGAAAACGCCTTTTCCATGAAGGGCGGAATCGAGGCCTGGTCACGTATTATCGATCCGGAAACGCCACGCTATTGAGCAGCCACAAGCGGTAAGGCCCGGCAATTTCGACAGGATTCAGCGCGATGATTTCCGGGACGTCGTAGGGGTGGAGTTCGGTCAGGGCCTTTTCGAAAGCGGGAAATGCGGCGGCGGTGGTCTTGAATACGGCGAGCACTTCGGCGGCGGTCTCGACTTTTCCCTGCCAGCGGTAGATCGACTCCAAGGCGGGCACGAGATTGACACAAGCCGCGAGTTGCGCTTCAACTAGGACCGTGCCAATTTGTCGCGCCTGTTCGGAATCCGGAAAGGTGCAAAGGATCACTAAAACGTCGCTCATGGCCATTCCTGAACACCGAAACCCGAAAACAAGCAAACTCAAGGTGAAATCCGGATTCCTGGAAAAGCTTGTCGCCCGCTTGGATCGCGTGGTCCCCGGCGACGTCCAGCAGCTCGTCACCCGCTTGATCCGCGAGAAGGGATTCATGGAGAAGGTGTTTGAGGCGCTGCACGAGGGCGTCATCATTCTGGATCCGCAGGGGGTGATCGGTTTTCTCAACCACGCGGCCTGCCAGTTCTTCGGGCTCGACCCGGAGCGGGCGATTGGCGAGGTGATTTCCTCGCAAATCCGCGGCTTAGACTGGGCGGCGCTGGGGAAGCCCGGCCGCACGATCAGTCGCGATCTGGAGGTTTTCTATCCGGAGAATCGCTATCTGAATTTCTACCTCGCGCCCATCGACGGCGCGGAGGACGACGAGGAGCCGCTCGGCTATGTGATGCTCGTTCGCGACCTCACGTCCACCCGTGCGGAGGCGGAGGAAACGCTGGAGTCCGAGCGCTTGAATTCCCTCACGCTGCTCGCCGCCGGAGTCGCCCATGAAATCGGCAACCCGCTCAACTCGCTCGATATCCACCTGCAGCTGCTCGGCCGCAAACTGCGCAAACTGCCGCCCGGCGACCGCGGCCCGCTGGAGGAAAACCTGGCCACCGCCCGCGAGGAAATCCAGCGGCTGGACTCCATCCTCAAGCAGTTCCTCCACGCCGTCCGACCGACCACACCGCACCGCGAACGGCAGGATCTGCACGCGCTGCTGCATGACACGCTGAAGCTGCTGGAGCCGGAACTCGCGTCGCGGAAAATCTCCGTCGAGCTCGACCTCGCGAAATCCATGCCGCCCGCGATGATCGATCCGGGGCAGTTCCAACAGGTTTTTTACAATCTCATCCGCAACGCCTATCAGGCGATTTCCTCCGGCGCGGGCCGCATCACCATCCGCACCCGGGTGAATGACTACGAATACGTCATCTCCATCGAGGACAACGGCACCGGCATTTCCCCCGAGCACATGGGGGCTATTTTCGAACCCTACCGGACGACGAAATCCTCCGGCTCGGGCCTCGGGCTGCTCATTGTCCGGCGCATCATCCGCGAGCACGGCGGCCAGATCGCCCTGGAGAGCGAGGAAAACCAGGGGACCCGCGTGGTGATCCATCTTCCCCACACTGACCGGGCAGTCCGATTGCTCGCCGCGCCGGACCCGGATCCGGTCATCGACCTGTAGAAATCAATCTCATGCTACCGACATTACTGATCGTTGAAGACGAGCGCGCTACCCGCGAGGGGCTTCGCAGTGCGTTAGAGGAAGAGTTCGACGTTTACACGGCGGCTAGTACCAGCGAGGCGCTGGCGATTCTGAAATCCGAGCCCATCAAGATCCTGCTCACCGACCTACGGCTTGGCGGCGATTCCGGCATGGATCTGCTCGACGCCGCGCTCGCGTTACCCGAGCCGCCGGTCGCCATCATGATGACCGCTTACGGCTCGGTGGACACCGCCGTGGAAGCCATGCGCCGGGGAGCCTGGCACTTCGTCACCAAGCCGCTCAACCTGGACGAGGTGGAAATGCTGCTCAAGCGCGCGCTGCGCAACCGGACGCTGGAAGTTGAAAACCAGCAGCTCGTCCAGCAGGTGAAAAAATCCAACAAGCTCGACCGCCTGATCGGCAAATCCGCCGCCATCGGCCGCGTTTCCGAGCTGGTCCAGCAAGTCGCGCCGACGCGGGCCACCGTGCTCATCGAGGGCGAGTCCGGCACCGGCAAGGAGGTGGTGGCGAGCATGCTCCACCACCTGTCCGGCCGGCCGGCGGCGAAGATGGTCATCGTGCATTGCGCCGCGCTGTCGCCGCAGTTGTTGGAGAGTGAGCTGTTCGGCCATGAAAAAGGCGCGTTCACCGGAGCCGCCCAGCGCCGGATCGGCCGCTTCGAGCAAGCGGACGGCGGCACGCTTTTCCTCGATGAAATCGGCGAAATCGACGCGGCGACCCAGGTGAAACTGCTGCGCGTCCTTTCCGAGCGCACCTTGGAACGCGTCGGCTCGAACTCACCGATCAAGGTGGACGTCCGCGTCATCGCCGCGACCAACAAGAACCTCAAGGAGCTCGTCGCCAACGGCACCTTCCGCGAGGACCTCTATTTCCGGCTCAACGTCGTGAAAATCGAGATGCCGCCGCTGCGCGACCGGCGCGAGGACATCGTGCTGCTGGCGAACAGCTTCCTCCAGGAGTTCGCCAAGGAAAACGACCGCCCGGTCAAGCCGCTGTCGGACGCGGCGCTGAATCTCCTGCTCGACTACCCGTGGCCCGGCAACGTCCGCGAACTGCGCACCGCCATCGAGCACGGCGTGGTGATGAGCAACGACCCGGTGATTGAGGCTCGCCACCTGCCGCAATTCCTCCATTTTCAGGCCTTCGGCCCAACCCGTTC
>JBIHZT010000148.1:0-7651 GCA_044240265.1 Luteolibacter sp.
TCCGATACCACTCATGTAGTCGGCGGCAGCGATCAGGTGTGCGTATTCTTCGGCGGGCCTGCGTTCATGCAGCACGGCTCTCGATGCGGAGCATCCCTTTCACCCATTCCTTCAGCGCACCGATTCCGCGCAGCAGGGCGTGGTCGCGGACGCCTTGGAGTTTCAGGTGCTCGGCCATGGTTTCCTCCTGACCACGGTAGCGCGGCAGGAAGACCAAGACTTTCAGCTCGTCCCGCTCGCCGGCGCGGTGGACCAGCAAGGGGGAAAGCAGGCCTTTCTCCACATGCCGCGGGCCGTGCGGCAGCGGGATGGTGATCTCGTCGAGCACGCACCACCGGCGGCAGCGGAAGGCGGCGGTGCCATCGTCCAACAGAACCACCCGCCCGCCGGTCCGCGGCGGGAGGCCCGCCACGCGGCCCAGGGTGAATGCGTGCGGTTGCTCCGGCGTGGCGCGCCTGCGGCCTCTCCCCGGCAGCAGGATGTCCGCCGCGTAACGGGCTCCGAAGATGGCGAGGCGCAGGGCCGAGGGTGCGAGCCAGGCAGCCACCGCGATGATCACCAGGCAGAACGCCGCCGCCAGCCACGGGGCGATTACGTAAGCGAGGCTCACCGCCACCAGCAGCCCGGTGCGCATGAGCTTGAGCAGCGCGTCGAGCGTGGAAAACGGCGATAGAATGATCAGCACGTTGATCGCATGGCTGCACACCCACACCATCAGAAACGCCACCACCGCCAGTGGAACCATCAACCAGGCCGCATCGAGACTGGCCAGGCCGGGATCGAAGATGGACGCCTTGGGCACGACGACTTCCCGCCCGGATTGGAAATGTTTCACCATCTCCTCCGCAATCAGTGGCACGAAGGCGGTGCTGGCCACCAGGGCGCTCGCCTTGTTCTCAAACAGCTCCACCATGTCGAAGGGCTTCTTCAGGATGCCCGGCACGGCGGTGCCTAACGAGTCCTTGAGAAAACACAGGGAAAGCAGCGCGAAACCGGTGCCCCACGCCCACGGCTGGGCATACCACGGCAGCGCCGCACGCTCCGCAGTCGGAGTATTCCAATACCGCCACGCCCCCACCGAGCTCACTCCTAGCAGCGGTGAGATGGCCACGCCGGTGATTTCCGTGATACCCTGGCTGAGCGTCACTCCCGGCACATACTCGGCCTTCGCGGTTTCCTGTCCCGCCGCCGGCAACAGGGCGGACAAACCCAACATCAGGCACAGCAGCAGGCGCATCCCGTTCATGACGGATTCCATATCATCCGGGAGACGCTGTGTCCATCATCCGGGGGCCGGATCAACCCTTCGCCAAGGCGACGACTTTTTCCTGCTTGGATTTCATGACGCCGCCCGGTTGTTCGAGCGTGATCACGGACGCTTGCGGATTCGATAGAGCGAGCTTCGCGGAAATAGGGATGACGACCGGCGAGCCGTCTACGGGTGCCTCGTCGCGTTTCGGATCCACGATCCATAGCTAATACTGGGCCTTGACGGGGTCACTCACCGGGGTGCCGCTGAGCGTCATGAGCCCCATCTGGAGCTGGTCACTCCACACCACCTTGCCACCCGCACGACGAAAACCTCCCGCAGGACGGGGCCAAAACCACTCACTTCCGCTCAATGTGCGGCCCGCACTCCTGCTCGATGAAGATGCGGAAAAAATGACCGCGATGGTTCCGGCTAACGGAATCAGGCGACGAAATCGTAGTCATACGGCTTGCGCATTTCACGCGCGACATGACGGCTCGCTTCTTCCGCGTGCTCGCCGGTGAAAAGCTCCTTTTCAGGATCCCACGTCAGACTGCGCTTGGTCCGCAGCGAGATCGCACCCAGATGGCAGACGGTGGCCGAGCGGTGGCCGACCTCGACATCGCAGATCGGATCCTTGCGCGTCCGCATGCATTCGAAGAAATTCCCCATGTGGTCGTTGCTGAAGTAGAGATGCCCGGCATCGTCGGCGAGCGGCTTGCTCAGCAGCTCGCGGGTCGTTGACCTTGATCTCGTCGCGGTTCACCCAGATCCAGCCCTCACTGCCCTCGAAGCGGATGCCTTTGCGCTGGCCGGCCGGATTGATCACCGCGCCGAAGGGGCTGTCGTCGGGGGGGGCGCGCACGTTGAAGATCAGGTCGTTGGGATAGGTGAATTTCACCTCGTAGTGGCTGATCGCGGTGTAGCCGTTAGGAACCGGCTCGGTGAGGGCCTTGCTCTCGATTTTCGTGGGTGCCGGCAGGCCGACGGCCCAGTAACCGATGTCCATGTGGTGCGCGCCCCAGTCGGTCATGGCGCCACCCGAATAGTCATACCAGTCAGCGGCTTTTCCGAATAGACGTCCTCGCCGGCCCTGGCCGCCGCGATGTTGACCAGGCTGTGCCAGTGATCCGGCGTGCCGTTGATAATGGCGTGAATGTCGTCGCGCTCCAGCAGCTTGCGGAAGTCCGAATAGGTTTCGGGCTTTTTGCCATCCTGGCTGAAATTCCAGACCGCGCGGTCCACATGCGTGCGATCGACATCGCAGACGGCGAGGATTTCGCCGAAACGCCCGAGCCCATGCCGCCGCAACCGATCGACGCGACGCCCGGACGGTCGTTAGCCGAGGGAGGTTTGGCCGGGGCACCGGCTTCGGCGGCGCGTGCCAGTTCGCGCCCGACGAACCACAGTGGCAGACCGCTGGCGGCGGTGGCCATCGTGCGACGGATGAACGAGCGGCGGGATATCTGGATGGATTGATCGTGATGCACGATAACTTCACAATTTGACGCGGTCTGGCGCGCGGAAACACGACCTTCCCTGAAATTTCATCCAGCCATCAAAAAGCGCCCCGCCCGCGCCCTCATTCCAACCATCTCCCGGAGCCAAAAGAACTCTTGGCAACATGGCCCGATGGGCTACTTTCCGAGGGTCCAGCAAGGCGCCCGAGACCTGTACAATCGGCTAAATCCGAACTCCCGGAAATTTTTCATGAAGCCCGACCCGAACCCTGGCAAAAAGCCCTCCATCCCGGCGAAAAGCCAGTCCCCGGGCTCCGCGCCACGCAGCCAGAAGGCCACGATTCAGAAGCCCTACAAGAACAAGACGGCGGGTCATTGGCAGGCATTGGCCATCGGCGGGTTCGTCATCGGCATGGTTTTTGTGGGGTTGGAAGTATCACGAAAGGGGCCGGTGGCGCCAGTGGCGGCGCCCCGGGAGACGGGGCCGCGACCCGCTGCCAAAGTCGAAACGGCAACCACACCGGACACGGTGGAAACGACGGGGGCCGCGACCGCGAACGTGAAGCGGGAAATTGCAATCCCGGTGCCGGCGGAGCCCCTGGTTCCCCGGAATGACGCCACTCCGCCCGCGAGTGAAGCCGAGCTTCTGGCAAAGGAGGCGGCACTCGTTCTCACCGACCTGGATTCCCGGCGGGACAATGCGGTCCAGCGTGACAAGGAGTTGTTCGAGCGGGCGATGAATGGAAAAGCGTGGAACGCCTATCGCGCGCTTCTCGCGAAATCCATGGACGCCGGAATGCTGAAATTGGCCAAGGCTCCGGGAACGAACCGGTTCGACGCCGTCTGGAAGGAACCTGTTTTCTATCAGGCATTCCTGCGCTGGCACGTCCTCGGACGTTTGTCGGAGAAAACAATTTCAGAGCAGGTCACCGACAGCTACTCCGGCGGGATGCTCACCTGGCTCTGCCATGACACCCGGGCGATGGAGGAATTCCTGCTCACGACCAAGCCGGAGGATGACAACGCCAAGGTGCTGAAATTCCTCTTCGACGCCTGGCAAAGCACGCCGGACACGTTCGAAAAATATTTCCCGCTCGCGCTGGCCTGCGCGGTGGTGTTCGACCGGGAACTTGCGATTTCCAATCCCGTCACCGGATCCTACGACGAACCCGCCGCGATCGATCCCATGAAGCGCTACCTGTGGTTCGTCGCGAAGAACGAAAAAGGTTTGTTGAAGGCACCCGTGCATCACAGCTCCGCCCGCGATCTCGTGTGGGTCGTCTGCGCGCCGGTTTCCACGTCCGAGCTGGAGTGGTCGCTGGATAAGATGCATCTCAGCCGGAAGCACTGGGGAAATGCCTACGGCATGATCGAGTATCTGATGGAGCGCGCCGTCAAGGGACTCAATCCCTACAAGGAATACTCGTTTGCCGAGATCCTCAAGGAAGGCGGCATCTGCGGCGACCAATCCTATTTCTGCACCAACACCGCCCGTGCCCAAGGGATTCCCGCGATGACCTTCGGCGGCGAAACCGACCTCGGCCCCCACGCCTGGGTGGGCCTCAAAAACCAGGCTGACGAGTGGACCACCGGCATCGGCCGGGTAGGAGGGGTTTCCAAGGGCCAGACCGAAAATCCCCAGACCGGCACGTCGATTACCGAGCAGGAAGTGCAACTCTGGAGCGACCGCGCGCACCAGAGTCCGGTGACGGTTCTATCCGTGATGCGCCATCTCTGGCTTGCCAACTACTTCGAGACCACCGGCAAGGAGGAAATTCACGCCGATACCGTGCGGCTTGCCAACCAATTCGGCCCGTCGTTCACCGAAACGTGGGCGTCTTTGTATGCGTTGCTTAAAAAGCAAACCCAACTCACCGGTGATCCTGCCCGGCCGGACAATCTGGACGAATGGAAGTCGTTCGCCAAAGCGATGCGTCAGGAATTCAAGGACAACCCCCGGATGGCCGCCCTGGCAGCGCAGGCGGAGAATGACTACCTATTTCCATACGGCGAGGAGGGCGACGCCTCAAGGGCGCTCGGGCGGGAACGCCGCAGGATCGAGCGGAATTCCGGCGAGCAAAAGGACATCATCGCCGAGACGCTCAAGCGCGAGGCCGATCTGATCCACAAGCGTGGCGACGCGACGGCCAGCAAGGAAATCAGCAACCTCTATGACAGCGCCCTGCGGAAATATGGCGGCAGCATCACCGGATTCAAGATGATGGCGGACGACTACTTCGGCTACCTCAAGGACGACCCCGAACTCGCGCGCAAGGCGGCCCGCGACATCGAACTCGCCTTCAAGCGCGTCGTGGAAACCGGAACCAAGGATTGGTTCCGCGCTCAAACGGAATCTTCAATTTACAAGATGATCTGCGGCTACTACCGGGCTGCAGGCGACGAGGAGCGCGCCGTGATGCTGGAAAAACGCCTTGAGGTCCTGCTCAAGCGTGCCGAGCGGAGCGCACTGTGAGCCCGGGCCGGCGGGAACTACCGGGGAGCGATCGTCGCTACCCGCTGATTTGACAGGGATTTCCCGGGCTTCAGGTGTCTCTAGCCGGGAACTTGAAGCGGGCGTGCCGGGGGTGGGATGCACGGCCGGACATCCATGGTGGAGAATCAAACCCGGAAGGCGGCGGCGAAGCCCTTACTTGAGGAACACTTCCCGCGCCTTGGCTCCTTCGCCGGGGCCGACGATGCCGCGTTGTTCCAGGATATCCACCATCCGCGCGGCGCGGGTGTAGCCGAGGCGGAGGCGGCGCTGGAGCAGCGAAGTGCTGGCCTTCTGCTCCTGGCGCACCACTTCGATGCATTTCATGATGAGATCCTCGTCCGCTTGGGAAACGTCGTCATCTTCATCGTCGCTGTTTTCGCCATTGATCGAGGCTTGGATTTCCTTTTCAAACTGCGGCTTTGCCTGGGCGGCGCAGTGGTCGATGAGCCGCTCGATCTCGGCGTCGGTGACGAAGGCTCCCTGGGCGCGCTCGAGTTTGGCGGAGCCGGGCGGCAGATAGAGCATGTCGCCCTTGCCGACGAGCTTGTCCGCGCCCTTGGTGTCGAGGATGACGCGGGAGTCGAGGGCGGAGGAAACCTGGAAGGCGATGCGGGACGGGATGTTCGCCTTGATGATGCCGGTGACCACGTCCGCCCGCGGGGTCTGGGTGGCGATGATGAGGTGGATGCCGGCGGCACGGGCCTTTTGCGCGATGCGGGCGATGCACATCTCCACATCCGCCGGAGCGGTCTGCATGAGGTCGGCGAGCTCGTCGATGAGGACGACGATGTACGGAAACTTGGTGGGGATCTGCTCTTCGTAAACTTCCTCGTCCTCCTCATCCGCCTCGGGGCCGAGGTCGCCATCGCTGAGAGCTGCGGCCAGCGAGTCCATGTCCTCGTCAGGCTCGTCCTCCATCATCGTCCACGGCGGGGCCTGGTGGCTGCTAGGGACGGCGGGATCGAGCAATTCACTCGGATCGAAGGGGGCCTCAGGCTCCGGTCCATCGTCCAACAGCTCTTCCTCAGGTTCCGGCGCGGGGACCGGCTTGACCTTCTCCACGATGGGACGCGAGTTGAAGCTGTCGAAGTTCCGCACGCCGACTTTGGCGAAAATCTTATAACGTTTTTCCATCTCGTTGACGACCCACTTGAGGGCGGCCACGGTTTTTTTCGGATCGGTGACGACTGGCACCACGAGGTGCGGCAGCCGGTTATACATCTGCATTTCGACCACCTTGGGGTCCACCATGATGAAGCGCAGCTCGTCCGGGCTGAACTTGAAGAGCATGGACGCGATGATCGAGTTGATGCAGACGGATTTCCCGGAACCGGTCGCTCCCGCCACGAGGCAGTGCGGCATAGCGGCGAGGTCGGCGATGACCGTGTTCCCATAGACGTCCTTGCCCAGGGCGAGCGGGATCTTTTTCTTGGAGGAGTTGAAATCCGTGGAATAGAGCAGCTCGTGGAGCGGCACTGCGACTTTCTTGCTGTTCGCGATCTCGATGCCGACGGTGTCCTTGCCGGGAATCGGCGCGAGAATGTTGATGCGCTCCGCACAAGTGGCGCGGGCGATGTCGGCCTCCAACTGGGAGATGCGGGAAACGCGCAGGCCAGTGGACGGATAGATCTCGTAGCGGGTGATGGTGGGACCACGGGTGATGGGACCAGCCGTCACGTCGATGCCGAAGGCCTTGAGCGTATCAATGATGATCTGGCGGGTCTCTTCCTTGTGATCATCATCCGAATCCGAGTCTTCCACCTCGGGCAGGGGATCGAGCAGATCGAACTGCGGGATCTGGTAATTAGGGAACCGCCCCTCCTGAAGGCCCTGATGCTCCGGAGAGGGCTTGCGGCTGAAGGGATTTTTCCCGATGAGCTCGGGGTCGATGGCACGGCGCTGTGACGCATCGATGATCTCGGGAGTGGGAATTTCGCGCAGCGGCAGCAACGTCTGCGGGTCTTCATCGGCGGCTTTGGCCGAGGCGGCGGATTTGGCTGCCTCGCGCTCCTTGCGCCGCTGCTCGCGCTGGCGGTCGCGCTCGGCGAGCATTTCCGACTCGCGGGCAGCGACTTTCCCGGCGTCGCTGCGGCTTTCCCGCCACTCATGGAATTTGATCCGGCCCAGGCGGTAACAGGCCTTGGTGAAGCGCACAGGCTGCTGCCCGGTGAGCATGACCAGCGCCACCAGATAGACGCCGCTGGTAACGATCAAGGTGCCGGCGCGGCCGATGGTGTTGACCATGAGGAATCCGCCAAGGCCATCGCCAATGACGCCGCCAGGGCCGGGGCCGGGGTTGCTGAGGCGGCAGTTTTCCGCCCAGCCCGAGAAAAAGAAATCCGCCGCGTCGAGCCAGGCGGCGCCGGCCAGCAGCAGAACGCAGAAGCCCGTCACCGCCCGCGGCCAGATGCGCGCGTCGAAGGCCAGCTTGATGACGCCGAACCAAAT
>JBIHZT010000149.1:0-7633 GCA_044240265.1 Luteolibacter sp.
CGAGGCGGCGACCTTCGAGCGGTCGCGGTAAAAGCGGGTGGTCGGCGAGAGCAGATCCTTGTCGCCGTTGGCCAGAGTCAGCCAGCCTATCCAGCGCTGGTTCTGCGCCATGAAGACGCAGGTGGACCAGCGGCGGAAATCCGGGGTGACCGGCTCGCCTTCGAAGGTGGGGAGTTCGTCGTTGTTGTTGCCCCGGATGCGGCCGTTGTTGTCGGTGGTGAAGATGCCGCCGTTGAACAACAAGGGGAATTCGCCATCGCGGTTGGCGGCCTGCATGTAGCGGAAGAGTTGATAATTCCGGCCGATGAGAAAACCGGGATCGGGTTCACCCTTGCCGGTGTTGATACGGATATGGCTGCGTGACCAGAATGCGCTCCAGCGTTTCAGTTCGTCTTGTTTGGCAGTGTCACATTTTTCCTGGGAAAACATTGCCTTCGCTTCGGCCGGCCATTTCGTGGGATCGGCATCGACCGCGGCAGCGAGGCGCATGGTGATGAGGTGCTTTTCGCGCGGCCCGGTAGTGCCGGTCCAAGCCTTGCCATTCCAGAATTGCCAGCGGACTTCGGACTCCGCCGGTTGGCCGGTCATGCCGCCCTCCACGGCGATGGCGGAGCCGGAAACGCGGCGGGCGGTGACGTCGGGCACCGTCTCCGGAGCGATGCCCTGGGCTTTCGCCTTGGCATCCAGATCCACCGGGTAATCCGCATTGCGGTGGAAGGCAAGGAATCCGCCGGGCGAGGCCTGCACCTGGTCCGCGGCAAACGTCGCTTTGTTGCCCATCATGTCATTGCGGATGCCCTCTTTGGTTTTCTCCCGCCAAGTGCCGAAGGCAACTTCAAGGGGGATGGGCGCCGGGTTTTGAGATTCAAAAACCAATGTCTCGCCCGCAAACCACAGGCTCGCCTTGAAGCCGGATCCCTGGGCGATGGTGATCGTGCCCGTGGTGGGGTCGAGAGTCTGCGAGAACCCTGCTGCGCCCAGATTGGCATCCTTGGGAGTGATGCGCACACAACCCAGTTTCAGCAGACGGCCCATGGAGTCATAGGCCCCGTTGTGGGCGAGGTAGAGCCAGATCGATCCGTCCTGCACCCAGACATTCGCGCCCGCGCCGAGGCGGCCTGATAGAGGCATCGAGTCGAGCGAATCCTGCGACGGCGTGTCCCAAGCGACCTTGTAGATGCCCAACCCATTGAGAGGAGCGGCGGCGAGGGCTAGCAGAATGGCGAGGAACAGTGGTTTGGACATGATGGAAAACGGCAAATGGCTTGGTGGAAGTATGGAAAGGAATGTCGAGTTTTTGGACGCAGAAAATCACAAAACGGATGAAGGAGCGGCGGTCTTACCTATTTCATCAGCATGATGACAGCCCGCTCCACCCTACTGTGCAAAAAGCGAGCGGCGCACGGAAAACCCATAATCCGTGCGCCGCCCTGGGTATTGCCCCTCCAGAGGCAAAGTGGAAACCCGGTAGGGCGTGAGCGCCGGGCGCGCCCACTTGTCCCCAGGTGGATGAGAGGTGAATGAAGAAGTCGAAGGTCTGAGGTCAGGAAGAGAGAGGGAGCGGTGCCTCGGCCTTGATCTTCTCTCTCCCATTCAAATTTTAACATTCAAAATCACCTTCTCCGGCGCAGCAGCGCGAGCATGCCGAGGCCGCCGAGAAGCGCGGCGGACGGCTCGGGGATGACTTGGACGTCGATTTCCTTGTAGCCAACGAAGCCGTTCTGCTGGCCACCGCCACCGACCAAGTTACCATTACCGCCGAAGTTGAACCGCAGACCGGTGATTCCTGATGCCAGAATTGCGCTGGCATTGTCAAAGATGGTTACCTTGAGGGAGGTGTCGCCACCTCCCGCGAACTGCGTGGCTCCATTGGATCCGCCGCCACCCACGGTGGTGAGCAAGGTCCAGGTGGAAGAACCGGTCACCGAAACGTCGGTCGTGGTGTAAACGCTGAAGTGCTGTTCCATCCGTCCGTTGTCGTTCCAACCGGAATACATCGAGATCGACCCGATCGTGGCCGCGCCGGCCGTGAACGCATACAACAAGCCGTTGGGACCGGCATCGCCCGCTATGGAAACGCCACCGCTACTATCCGTGCCGCCGAAGGCACCATTGTCCATCACTGGCCAACCACCACCCGATGGATTCTCCGGCCCGGTGGCGAAATCAGCATTCACAATACTCAGCGGGGTGGTGCTATCCACGGTGAATCCGGTGTTGTTGGCGATTCCGCTAAAGACGACCGCGGCTTGTGAGTTGCCGGCCAATGCCGAGAGAGCCAGGGCGGCGAGGGGTATTGTTTTCAATTTCATGTATTGTGTTTGTGCTGATGGTTTTAATTTCAGGGCTTGGTCACTTGGAGGCGGCCGAAGAGTTTGGTGTTGGTTCCTTTAGGCACGGTGATTTCCACCTTATCGATGCCTCCGCCCTGGTCGGTGACGATGACACCGGGACCGCCGGGGATGGCGACAGGAGTCCAGGAACCGGCACCGAGGGTCGCGCTGGATTCGAAGACCTGGGTGGTGCCTGTGGCTGCGGCGCGGCGAAAATAGGTAAAGACGAAGTCGGTGCCCGCAGCGTTGACGGTGGGGAGGATGCCGGGGTTGGAAGTCGATGGATCACCGTCTTTCAGGACATACTCGACCAAGTTGGTGATGCCGTCGTTGTCCGGATCGCCGGTGGGTGTTTTGTCGGAGAGCGTGGGCCAGGTTTCATCGATCCAGGCGAGGAAGGGATCGGAAACCGGAGGATTGGAAAGCACGTCAAGGGTGCCGCTGCCGGTGATGAGGGGAGTTTTGTTCGGGGCGCTTGAACTCATGCCGCCCCAGACACCGGAGGCCACTTGGAAACCTTCGAGGAAGAGCTTGTCCACCGTGTCCTGGAGACCATGTGGCAGATTCAGGGCGGCTCCTGTCAGGATGCTGACGGTGGAACCGTCGGCCAGGAAGGCGGTCGAAAGGCTGAGGATGCCTCCACTGACGGTGGTGCTGCCTGAGTAGGTATTGGCTCCGGTGAGCGTCACCGTGCCGTCACCGGTCTTGGCCAAGCCGCCGGTCGTGCCGGAGTTTGCGTTGAAGAAGGCGGTGGAAGCGGTGAGCGCGTCCGAGGCCTGCGGCGTGTCCAAGGTCAAGGTCACGCCGTCAAAGATGCCGAAGTTGGAGTTACTGATCGCGTTGCTGGCACCATAGGCCGTGATGGTGTTCACCGATCCATTGACCGCCAGCAGCGAACCAAAGGTAATCTCGGTGCCGGTGCCGGTCAGTGTGCCGTTGTTGAGCACGATGCCGGCAGCAGGAATGGAATTGGCATTGTTGGCCGTGATGTTCAGCGTGCCGGACACCTGCCAAGCCGGAGTGGAGCCTTGGAACGCCAGCGCATTGTTGGCGGAAGTGCTGATCTTGATGGTCGCGCCGCTGTCCACGGTGACCTGACCGCCGGTGGTGTTGGCGTCGAAACCGCCGCTGCCACCGATTTCGAGCGTGCCCGTCGTGACCGTCGTCGCGCCGGAGTAGGTGTTGGTGCCGGATAGGGTGAGGGTGCCCGCGCCATCCTTGGTGAGACCGCCACCGCCATTGAGGAGGTTCACCTGGATGCCGATATTGCGGCCGTTGGTATCGATGATCGCTCCACCGGATGCGACGTAGGTGTTCTGGCCACCTCCGTAAAGAGTGATGAAATTGGCGTTGTCCGCGCCGGTGGCCTTGACTGTGGTGCCGTTGAAGGTCAGCCAGGCACTGTTGTCGGGGCCCGCCTCGCGGTCGGCGACGCGGATGGAGGGCGTGTGGAGCTCGCCGCCGTTGAGATCAATGGCGAAGGTGGCTCCGGTGTTGACTGAGCCGTCCACGCCATTGGTGGCGATCACGGTGCCACCGGAAACCACGAGACGTGCCCAGTCGGCGCTGGCGGGAGCGGAAATGATGCGGTTGGCAGTGACGGTGCCGCTGGTGATGGTGAGATTGGCGCGGCCGATGGCGGCGTCGCCGCTGATGGTGGCGTCGGTGTCCAGACTCAGGGTGGGATTGGATCCATAGTTGCCGCCGTTGTTATTGAACCCCTGCACGGTCAACGAAGTGGCGCTCAGGCTGCCACCGGAGAACGTGACGTTAGTGAAATTGCCGCCGGTATTGCCGACGTTCACGCTGCCGGCGGTGATCGTGCCCAAGTTGACCGTGCCGCCGACGCTACCGAAGATTGCATTGTCCGGGCGGGCGTTATCCCACGTCGATCCCGTCCAATTGGCATCGGTGGTGTTCCAGGCATCGGTGACCGCGCCATTGTTCCAAGTGAGATTGCGCGGGAGGATGACCGGGGTGCTGCCGATCACGTCGATTTCCTTGTAGCCTACGGCACCGTTTTCCTGGCCGTTGAAGGTGATTCGGATGGCTTTCACGCCGGTGGCGAGCAGGTTCGGAGCAGTGCTCTCAGTGACGCTCGATTTTTCAAGTTTGCCGGACTCGTCGCGAGTGACCGTGGCGATGTCGATGAAGGTGGTGGGAGCGCTCACGGTCGAATAGCTGACGGTGTAGTTTTGTCCGTCGCGGCCATCGTCATTCCAGCCGGTGTAAACATTCACTTGGCTGATGTCGTAGCCCGGCGAAGCCCCGGGAGTATCAAGATAATAGGTCACCGAGCCGCCGCTGATGGCGAGGCCGCCGCCAGCTCCGAGAGCACCAAACGTGCCGTCCGTCAGGCTTGAGGTGGAGCCACCGCTGGCAGCATTCTCGCCGGTATTGACGGAGATATCGTCGGTGGTGGACGCCAGGTTGGTCTGGAGCAGATCGGTGGAGGAAACCGTGAAGCCGGTGTCGTTGTTGGTCTCACCGGACACTACGATTTGCGCTGAAATGGCGGCGGTGAATGATGCGAAGGCAAGCGCAATGGACGCAAGGAAACGGTTTTTGAAGGAGGGTTTCATGAAGGTGCTGCTTTGGTGGATTTTCAGGAGTCGTTTGGGGGGTCGGCGCGGTTGGTTTCCGGGCACGAATTCACATCGACGGGGTAAACTAGCCGGAGGTCACGAGAGCTGTCTTGTCGCAATGATTGCGACAAGCGGCGGCTAGCGGCCGGATTCCTTGCTGAACTTGGCCAGCGCTTCGGCGCGACCGGTGACGTGGAGCTTCTTGTAAGTGCGCTGCACGTAGGTGGAAACCGTCCACAGGCTGATGCCGAGTTTCTCGGCGATTTCCTTGTAAATCAGGCCCTGCGCGAGCATTTCCAGCACGGCGAGTTCGCGCTCGCTAAGCGACTTCATTTCCTCATCCGCCGGGGTGGCGGGCTGACGATGGAAGGAAAGCACGACCTTGCGGGCGATGCTGCTGGTGATCGGCGAGCCGCCGGCAACGACGTCGCGGATGGCTTGCACGAGCTCTTCCTTGCGCACCGGCTTGAGCAGGTAGCCGCTGGCACCGGCCTTGAGCGCCTCGAAAATCGTGTCGGCGTCCTCGTGTACGGTGAGCATCATGAACAACACCTTGGGCAGTCTGGCAGCCAACTGGCGGACACATTCCACACCGTCGATGCCGGGCAAGTTGACGTCCACCAGTACCACTTGCGGAGGCTGCAGAGGCACGCCGATCAGGGCGTTTTCCGCGTTGGCGTATTCCGCGATGCACGAGCAGGGAGCCGACAGTTGAAGGATCGTGGCAATCCGCTGGCGGACGCCGGCATCATCCTCGACGATGGCGACGGTGATGGGAGCTGTGGTTTTTTTTGCAGGAGGAGTCACTGAGGTATCGGGTGAAAACAAATTCAGCACGCCAAATTCAACGTTAGAATGAGTGTGGTGCCACGGCCTACAGCGGTGGTGATCTCCAGGGAGCCGCCAATTTCATCCATGCGTTTGCGCATGTTGGACAGCCCGTTGCCGCTGAACAGGCGCTCCCCCGCCGGGATGGCGTCCGGGCTGGGATCGAAACCCGTGCCATCATCAGATAGAACGAGGGTCAGGGTCCGCTCCTCCAGTGTCAGGGTAAAATGCACGGTTTGCGCATGCGCGTGGCGGATGATGTTATTCAGCGCCTCCCGGATGACCAAATAGAGATGATGGCGCAGCGTGGCCTCCATCGGAATCTGTGGCAACTCGGCGGGCAATGCGAGGCGGCAGGCGAGCCCGGTCGGCCTCAGGCAATTCTCGACGAACTGGCCGATGAACGCGGTGAATTTCTCCAGCGTGTCGTTGCCCGGAGTGACGGCCCAGACGATTTCATCCACGGCCCGCGTCACGGCCCGCGCGCTGCCGGAAAGTTCGGCCACGTGCTGCCGCATCTGCTGCGGGTGATCGAAATCATCCTGCATGACCTCGCACTGCATGGCGATTTGAGTGAGGCTGACACCGAGGTCGTCGTGGATGTCGCGGGCGATGCGGCTGCGTTCGTTGGCGAGAGCGGTTTCCGCTTTCATCCGGGCCAGCTTGCGGGCGTTTCTACGGCGTGAACCAAGGATGCCCAAGCCGGCGGCGGAGAGCACGATGGCACCACCACCGAGCCAGCGGAAAACGCCGGTTTGCCACAGATGCTGGCGGGCCACGACCGGCAGGCGATAGACCGTGGCATCCCACTGACCGTCACTGTGCAGCGCCTGCGCCTCGAAGGTGGTATTTCCCGGCGGCGGGCAGGGCATGTCGATGTTCATCAAATAGGAGTCCTGCCAGGTTTCCAGGTCGCCCCGCAGCCGCCAGCGGAAGCGAACATCCGCCGGCATGCCTGTCTGGGGAATGCGCAGGCGCAAGCTGAGCCGCCGGGTGCCGGGCGGGAGTTCCAGTCGATCCGTCACCGGAATTTCCCGGCCATCGGCCTGCGCCGCGATCACTTCCGCCCGGCGCGTTTCATAAACCTCCACCTCCGCGAGCTGTGGGGAAAAGGGAACCTTGCTCTCCGATGAGATACGCAGATAACGGCCCTGAAAAGTCCCCTGCCCCATTCCAGCGCGCACGATGTCCACCTCACCCCGCGCCGGATGGCTGCCATCGGCACGGACCATTCCCACCCAAACCGGGGCCGCGCCTGCTGAAGGATCCTCGTCATGCGACCTTACCTTCATCTGGCTGAAGCGATCCAGATACTCGTCGCCCCGCGTGCGGAGGCCGATGTGATCGAAATGAACGAGCCGCCCCAAATCGATCTCGAACCAGAAGTTAGAGCCCAGATCGCCTTTGCCCGGATGGGCTATGGTCGCCGGCAGACCGTCGGTGAGAGCGCCCGGCACCATGAGGATTTCCAGCGGGTGACTGGCTTTCACAGGCCGTTGCAAGGCGATGTTGGTGGTCTCCCTGGCGTGCTCCGCCACCCGGAACTCCGTCAGGGAAAAGTCATACGGCGGATACCAACTCAGACCCGCCGCTTGATTGGCATCCAGTTTTACCGGGAAAACCTCCAACCGGAAACCAGTCGCACGGCCGCCCGGCAACAGGACTTCGACCCGATAGACATCGTCCGGAACCGTCCCGGTCATCCGGTTGGGAGGTGGATCGCTGGTCAGGCGTCCCGGGCCGGCGCGGCGCAGGGTGATGACCTCGGCGCTGAAGCGCTGGATCTCAAGAGCCTGCCAGTTTCCCGCCAACGTCGGCTCGGCATCGGTAGTGTAGGACAGCGCGAAATCGGCGATCGCATTCAACGGCCGGCCAGCGAGGAAGAAC
>JBIHZT010000150.1:0-7622 GCA_044240265.1 Luteolibacter sp.
GGGAAGACTGGCTCAACTTCTTTCTCACCGGGGTTGTGGAAACCTCCGCCGCCGCCACCCAAACCGCGCGCCGCTTGTTGCAGATTTTCCAGCGCGACAGCGAAATCCTCCGCTCCGAAGCTGCCTCCGTCATCCGCCTCCATCAACACCTCCAGCGCAAGCCGGTCATCAGCATCGCCGAAGCTGCCCGCGCTCTCACAATTTCCGCCCCCACCGCCGCCAAGGCCCTCGCCACCTTGGAGGCTCACTCCATCGTCCGCGAAATCACCGGTCAGCAGTATCGCAAGCTCTATGCCTACCGCGAGTATCTCGACGTTTTGAACGAAGACACGACCTAACAAAGTCGCGTCGGGATCTTGGGGGGAATAAAACCAAACAAGTGCCATGACACAGGTGAACAAACAGACTGGCTTGATCAGAGCGATCCGCGGCTCCGCGTCGTGGCAGGACATCCAAGCCAAGTGGCGGACGCTCCCTGAGAAGCAAAAGGGCGACCTTTTCGAAGAACTCGTCAAAGCCTTCCTCCAGCTCGAACCCGAATACGCCAGCAAACTCAAACACGTTTGGCTGGGCCACGAGGTCCCGCACGCCATCGCGCGGAAACTCAAACTCCCCGCGACCGATCAAGGCATCGACATCGTCGCGGAAACCCACGACGGCGACTACTGGGCGATCCAGTGCAAGTATCGCCAGGAAACCGACCACCGCCTGACTTGGCGCGATCTCTCCACCTTCACCGGCCTCGCCTTCGGAGTCTGCCGCGGCTTCTCCTTCGGCATCATCTGTTCCACCACCGAGCGCATCACCCATGTGCTCAAGGACCAGGAACGCATCGGCTTCTGCGCGCTCGATGTCTGGCAGGCGCTGGATGCGGATTTTCTCAAACGCCTCCGCGCCCACCTCAGCCATAAACCGGGCGTTCTGAAACCGCTGAAACCCAAGCCACACCAGAAGCCCGCGGTGAAGGATGGCCACGGGCATTTCGTCATCCAAAAAGCCAAGCGCGGCAAACTCATCATGCCTTGCGGCAGCGGCAAGAGCCTCACCGCGTATTGGATCGCCGGAGAACTCGACGCCCAAAGCATCGTCATCGCCGTGCACAGCCTCGCGCTGATCCGCCAGACGCTCAAAGTCTGGCTGCGCGAAACCCAGGCGAACCATCAAGCCGTCGAGTGGATCTGCGTCTGCAGCGATGAATCCGCCGGCCGTGTCGAGCGCGATGACAGCGCCGTCCTCCGCCAGGACCTCGGCGTGCCCTGCCTCACCGACCCCAAGGAAATCGCCGCCTGGCTGAAACGCAAACACCGCGGCCTCACCGTCGTCTTCACCACCTATCAGAGCGGCGAGGCGCTCGCCAAGGCCGCGCGGGCCGCGAAGTTCACCTTCGACCTCGGCATCATGGACGAGGCGCACAAAACCGTGGGCGATGGCGAAAAGCTCTTCTCCCACCTGCTGCACGACAAGAACCTGACTATCCGCCGCCGCCTGTTCATGACCGCCACCGAGCGGCGCTACAAAGGCCAGAGCGACACCGTGCTCAGCATGGATGATCCGGCCACCTACGGCGAAACCTTCCACCTGCTCTCGTTCAAGCGGGCGATGGAATACGACCCGCCCATTCTATCCGATTACAAGATCATCAGCATCGCCGTCTCGCGCGAGGAAGTCGCGGAGCTGATCCGGAAAAACACTTTTGTCCGGCCCGACAAAGGTCCGTGGAACGAGGAAATCGAAGCCGACATGCTCGCCTCGCTCATCGCCCTGCGCAAGGCGATGAAAAAATACCCGATCCGCCACGCCGTCTCCTTCCACGGCAGCATCCAGCGTGCGGAATTGTTCAAGACCCACAACGACGCCTTCAGCAAATCCTTCCGCAGCTACGGCAAACTCGAAACCTTCCACGTGTCCGGCAAAACCGCCACCGGCACCCGCGCCCGCATCATCGGCGAGTTCGCCCGCGCTGAACGCGCCCTCATCACCAACGCCCGCTGCCTCACCGAAGGCGTCGATGTCCCCGGCATCGACTGCGTGCTCTTCGCCGATCCCCGCCGCAGCGCCGTGGACATCGTGCAAGCCGTCGGCCGCGCCCTGCGGCCCGCTCCGGGCAAACAATTCGGCTACGTCATCGTCCCCATCCTCCACGACGCCGACGCCACCGCGGACGACATCTTCAACTCCCCCGCCTTCAAGGAAATCCTCACCACCCTCCGCGCCCTCGCCGCGAATGATGACCGGATCATCGAATACTTCCGAGGCGTTTCCCAAGGGCAGCAGCGCAAGGGCGGAGGCAGCGTCCAATTCGACATCGACGAACGCCTGGCGAAACGCATCAACCTCGCCGACTTCGCCCGCGAGATCGAACTCAAGTGTTGGGACAAGCTCGCGAAATTGTCATGGAGGCCGTTCGAGGAGGCACAAACATTTGTCCGCAGACTCGGACTCAAGAACGGTGCTGAATGGAAGGCCTACTGCAAAGGTCAGTTACAGCACTTGGGGGAATTGCCTGCTGATATTCCAATAGCCCCGGATCAAACATACAAAGACAAAGGGTGGTCCGGCATGGGCGACTGGCTGGGGACCGGAAACGTCGCAAACTTCCTCAGAGAATACCGCCCCTTCAATAAGGCGCGGGCATTCGTGCGCTCACTCAACCTCAAGAGCGGTGCCGAATGGAAAGCATACTGCAAAGGAATGATGCCACAATGGGAGAAATTGCCTGCAGATATTCCAGCGAACCCAAATCGATCATACGCCAACTACGGCTGGATCGGTATGGGCGACTGGCTAGGCACTGGGACTATTGCACCGCGACTTAGAAAATTCCGCCCTTTCAATAAAGCACGATTTTTTGTCCGCAGCCTCGGACTCAGGAACCATACCGAATGGAGAGCATACTGTCAGGAAAAGATGGCGCAGCTGGGGCGATTTCCAGAGGATATTCCCGCAGCCCCAAATCAAATATACAGAGGCAGAGGCTGGGTTGGCTGGGGTGACTGGCTTGGAACGGATTTCATTGCGCCGCGACTCCGAAAATACCGCTCTTTCAATAAAGCACGATCTTTTGCCCGCAGACTCGGTCTCAGGAACCATACTGAATGGAGAGCATACTGCCAAGGGAAGATGCCGCTGCTAGAAAAATTACCTGCGGATATTAGTACACACCCAAATCGATCATACGCCAACGAAGGCTGGGTTGGCTGGGGCGACTGGCTTGGAACTGGTGTTATTGCATCGCAACTCAAAGTCTATCGATCCTTCAAAAAAGCACGGGCATTTGTTCGCAGACTCGGTCTCCGGAGCAGCAACGAATGGAGAGCTTACTGTCAGGGAAAGATGCCGCAGCTAGGGAGATTGCCTTCGGATATTCCTGCAGCCCCATATCAATTTCAAAAATACAAAGACGAAGGCTGGTCTAGTATGGGCGACTGGTTGGGGTCCGGAAATGTCGCAAACTTCCTCAGAAAATTCCGACCATTCAATAAGGCAAGGGCATTTGTTCGCTCACTCAACCTCAAGAGTGGTGCCGAATGGAAAGCATACTGCAAGGGTATGATGCCGCAGCTGGGGAAATTACCTGCGGATATTCCCGCAGCCCCAGATCAATCATACAAAGAAAATGGCTGGATTAGCTGGCCCGACTGGCTCGGCACCGGCCGCACCCGCGTTTCAAAATCTCCCAAGCGCAAATCCTGACTCCCAAGCACGCCCGCCCGCGCCCCGCATCAGTCGCCGAATCCGGCCTCGCGGCAATCTGCCGGGAGATGCACATTACCCATATGAAAACCGCTGCCACCTTCACCGCCCGCATCGTGCGCGATGGGAAATGGTTCATCGCTTTCTCGCCGGAATTCCCGGAGGGCAACGGCCAGGGGCTCACCGAGGAGGAGGCGTTGGAATCGCTCCGCGAGTCGATCCTGTTGCTGCTGGAGGACCGCCGCGAGGACGCCCGCGCCAGCCTTGGCAGCGGCGAGAAATTGGTCCCCCTCGCCGTTTCATGAACTGCCGGGAACTGATCCGCCACCTCGAAGCCAATGATTGTCCGCTCAAGCGCGAGGGCGGCTCCCATTCGATCTACTGGAATCCCGCCACCGGCCGCACCCGCGTTTCAAAATCTCCCAAGCGCGAATCCTGACCCCCAAGCGCTCCGCCGCCGTTCTTAAAAGCCACCGATCCCGAGGCGTACGTGAAGGCGATGCACTCGCTGAAGACGCGGGGAAAGCGGATTCCGTGGTTCGCGGCCGCTGTCAGAGTCGATGCCGACGGACCGCCGCTCGCGGCACCGGGTGGTGGAGGAGTTTGCACTTCCGGGGGATGGGATCACTCCGCCTCACGCCAGTTCGCGCGGGTGAGCCGCCAGCCGTCGTTTTCCTTTTGCCAGTCGAAGGTGACGTCGAAATTTCCGTCGGCCGGGCGGTAGGTGGGCAGCTCGACGAGGCCGCTGAGGGTGAGGGTGACCTGGGAGGTGTCGCCGGTGACGGTGACGGATTGGAATTTCCCGAGCTTGAAGCGGGTTTGTTTGGCCTGCTCGCACAGCCATGAGAAGGCGGACTCCAGCTCGGCCCGCTCGAAGGTGCCGTTGGCCTCCTTGATCGTCGGATTATCGAGCCGGACCTCGGCGGCGAGCAGGGCGTTGAGCGAGTAAACGCGCATTTGGCGGCCGACTTTTCCGCTGCCGCCGTCGAGGGTGAGCGTGGTGAGCAGCGACTTGGTGCGGCGTTTAATGACCTGGCCGGGCGAGAACCACCAGATGCCGAAAGCGGCCAACAGGCCGACGAGGACCAGGGGGATGGCGAGGCGCTTCATGTGTCGGAGGCCTTGTGGCTGGGATCGTAGAAAATCCGGATTTCCGCCTTGTCGGTGCCGAGCAGTTGCTGGGCGCGCTTGAGCGCGGCGCGGGTAGAGAGATTGGGATTGCGGGGGTTGGTGAGGAAGATGTTGCTCTCGCCCGCCCGGCGGTCGCAGCCATCCTGCAGGGTGACGAGGATGCCGGACTTCTTGAGAACCCGGTAAACCTCGCGGGTGGCGCCGGAGACGATCAGGTGCAGGCCTTTTTTCCGCATGAAGAGGATCAGGTCCTCCAGCGCCATCACGCTCGTGGCATCGAGATGGCGGGCGTTTTTCAGGCGCAGGATGATCACCTTGATCGCGGGGTCCGAGACGGTCCGGTGGATCTGCGTGCGGAACAGGTCGGCCGCACCGAAGAACAAGTCGCCCTCGACGTGGACGATGGAGATCGAGGGAATCGGCCGCTGGCGTTTTTCGCCCATTTCCCGGAGTTCCCCTGCTTCGCTGAATTCATACTCGGTGAGGAAGGGATGACTGGCCTTGCGCAGGAACAGGGTGATGGAAATGGCCACGCCGATGAAAATCGCGACGTGCAGCGGAGCTAACAAAGTCGCGAAAAAGGTGATGACCAGCACCGTGGCATCGTCCGTGGTGGAGCGCAGGCAGATCCGGATGTGGCGGAGATTGAAGAGCGAAAACGACAGGGCGATGACCAGCGCGGCCAGCCCCGGCTTGGGCACGAAGTCGATCAACGGCATCCCCCACCCCACCGAGGCCGCGATGAGGATCGCGAAGCCCATGGTATAGAGTCCGGAAAACAACGAGGCGAAGCGGGTGCGCGCGCCGGATTCCTGATTGAGCATCGAGCGGGTGAGCGAGCCGGACGCGGGCATGCCGCCGGCGAGGGAGCTGGCGAGATTGGCCATGCCGACGGCGAGCATGTCCTGGTTCGCATCCGAGCGGTCGCCGGTTTTCGATGCCAGCGTTTTCGCCATCAGGCTGTTTTCCAAGGACGCGAGGAACGCGATGGCGAAGGCGATGCTCAGCAGCGCGGAAATGTCGGCGAAAATGTCCGACCGAAGCATGTGCGGCATCCTGAACATCAAATCGCCGAAGCCGAAGGTCTCGAAGGTCTTCACCCCCTTGAACGGACCTATCCCGAGGTGGATCAAGCTGCCGAAAACCGCCGCACAAACCAACAAGGCCAGCGCGAAGGCCGGCCACGACGGACGCCACCGCCGGATCGCACCGAACACCAACAGCGTCGCCCCGCCGATCACCACGGAGACCCAGTCCGTATGGTGAATCGACCGCGCAAGTCCGTAGAGCAACCCCGCGAAGGTCGATGCGGTCTCGTCACTCACATACGCTGACAAGCCGAGAAACGGCTTCAACTGGTTGGCCACGATCAACACCGCCGCGCCGGAGATGTAGCCCACCAGCACGCTGCGCGAGACATACTGGAGGAGATCCGCCACCCGCAGCACCGCGCCCACCGTAGCGATCATGCCCACCATGAGGACAAGCAGCGGGATCAACTCGCCCCACCGCCCGGTCAGCGCCGGATTCACCGAAAAGAAGCTGAACAGCATGAACGCCGTGGCATTGGTGGGCCCCAGGATCGTGTGCCGGGAGCCGGCGAACAACGGTGCCACGATGGCCGCCACCGCGGTGCTCACGATTCCGTAAACGACCGGCAGCCCGGCGATGGCCGCGAACGCGATGCCCTGGGCTAGCGCGAGCACCGTCACATTCGCCGCCGCCCAGATGTCCGCGCGGAATTTCGGGACGTTGTAATTCTTCAAGTCCCGCACGAACGGCATGAGAACCACCCGTTCCGCCGCGAAGAAATCCCGCACGTTGCGGGTCGTCTTGACGAGCTCACGGACGATTTTCATCAACTGAAGCGGGCTTTGCGGAACAGGAACAAGCCGATGACGAGGCAGAGGACATTCGGCGCCCATAGCACCACGGCCGCACCGGCGTTGGATTTCACTTGGTCCGCCATCATGGTGATCAGGAAATAACCGGTGCCGATGAGCACGCTGATCATCAGGCCGCGGGACGTGTCCCGGCGGTGCGTCTGCAAGCCCAGCGGCACCGCCACGAAGGCGAACGCCAGACAGGCGAAGGAGAACGCGTAGCGGGTCATGATTTCAGAGCGCATCTTCAGCTTCTGCCCCGGGGTGAGCGACGGGTTGCTCGCCATTTCCGCGCGGATCTGCTCGTTGGACATCAGGTTGGCGCGGATCTTCCGGTCGTTGGCCTTTTTCAAATCGATCACCAGCGGTTCCGCCTCACCGGCGAAGGCGGCGTCCACTTTGCCCTCTGCGTTGCGGGACTCGAAATAGGCGTCCTCCAGTTTCAGGCGGAGCTGGCTTTTCTCCTTGTCCACCGTGAGCGCCGCCTTGGCCGCGTGCACGTAGGTCATCGCGGATCCATCTTGCTTGGCCTTGGGTCCGGCGTTTTTCGGATCCTGCATCACATAGAAATGAAAGCCCTCCAGCCAGTCGCCGGTTTTCCCCTCGATGAGCAATTGCTGGACCTCCTGCCCGTCGCCCTTGAAATCCCCGTGCACCACTCCCGGCTTCAGCAGCGATCCCGGATCACGCGCCGCCTGGTCGTAAATCAACTGCCGCGTAGACGCCTTGGACTGCGGCACGAAGGTCGCGTTCAGCCACAGGCTCAGCCCCGACAGCAACGCTCCGATGACGAACACCGGCAACGACAAGCGCACCAAACTCAAGCCCGCCACCCGGAAGCTCGTAATTTCGTGACACGACGACATCCGGCCGAAAACCAACAACACCGCCGTGAGAAACCCCCACGGGATCGTG
>JBIHZT010000151.1:0-7598 GCA_044240265.1 Luteolibacter sp.
CGTCGAGCCCGCTGGCCGCGCCGGTCGCCATCATGCAGAACGCCTCGGCGGGCGTCTTCACGTGGATGGCCTGCCAGTTGCGGTTGAGCACGAGCACGGTGGATTTGTGGAGAATGGATTTCATGTTTTCTTATCACTTCAATGTTCGATGTTGGGCGTTCGAAGTTCGATGTTCATCAGTCTTCCGCCCGTTCGCCGGGTGGACACATTTTCACGAGTTTCGGATCAAACCGGCCGAGCACTTCGACGAGGTCGGACTGCGCGGCCATGACGGAGTGGATGTCCTTGTAAACCCCCGGTACCTCGTCGAGACCGGCGGACAGGAGTTCGACGCCACGCTCGGCGAGCAGCTTTTTCGTGCCGCTCCAGGTGAATGACTGGAGCGCCTTCGTCCGGCTCATCACGCGCCCCGCACCATGCGACGCGCTGTTCAGCGACTCGGGTTGCCCCTTGCCGCGGACGACGAATCCGGCCGACGCCATCGAACCGGGGATGATCCCTAACACGCCTTTGCCGGCCGGCGTCGCCCCCTTGCGGTGGACGATGAGTTCACGCGTTTGTCCGTTCACGACGTGGCGCTCCTTCCAAGCGAAGTTGTGGTGGTTTTCGATGTCGAGGATGACGCGCGCACCGAGCTTTTTCGCGATGTGCTTGTGGATGAGCTCATGGTTCGCGGCGGCATAACGTCCCATCAGGTTCATGGCGTTCCAGTATTCCTACCCATCCTCCTCATCGAGCGTAAGCCATGCCAAGTGTTTCAATTCCTTCGGCAAATTCGAGCGGCGGGCCATTGCGCGTTTGCTATAGGTATCGCAAACCTGCGCGCCGGTTCCGCGCGAACCCGAGTGGCTGAGCAGTGCGAGATATTCGCCATGCGGCAAACCCAGCTCATCGCTCGACACGGTGAACGCGCCGAACTCGACGAAATGATTTCCGCTGCCGCTGGTCCCGAGCTGGGTCCACGCCTTGTCGCGCAGACGCCGGGTCACCGGGGAAACCGTCCAATCGTCGTCCATCACGTCGTGATCGCGGCGGTCCTTGAAGGTGCAGCCGATTCCGAAACGCGTTTCGCTTTCGATGATGTTTGCCAGCCGGTCGCGCTGACCGGCGATGATGTTTGCCTTGCGATCGTAAACGGTGAGCTTCATCCGGCAGGCGATATCGACACCGACGGCGTAAGGAATCACGGCATTTTCTGTGGCAAGAACGCCACCAATCGGCAGGCCGTAGCCCGGATGGGCATCCGGCATCAGCGCGCCGGCCACGGCGACGGGCAGCGCACAGGAGTTCGCCATTTGCCGCACGGCATCGGCTTCCAAGTCGTCGCCCCACTGCCGCCACGGCGCGAGTTCCGCCCGCGGCGTGAAGGCCGGACGGTAGATGGAACGAGCGAGCGGCGCACGCAGCGGATCTTCGAAGAACGCCGAGGGATCGGCGACGATCTGGAAGATCTCCTCGCCCAGCCGCGCGCCTTCGTTTCCTTCCGCGATATAGCGTTGGATGAATTCGTGCGCATGTTGGATCGGCTCGCCCGCAGGCACGCCGAGGAAAATCAGGTCTTTGGTTTTCATGGGAATGTTAGTTTGGTAAAAAGAGAAGGATGGATCGGAAACGGTGTTTGTTTTCAAAATGGTGATTCCGCCGGGGGCTGGTCCGGACGCGCCTTGTGGACGCGGCCGGATCAACCTCCGGAAAAATCTGACAAACACGGGCGATTTCGCGCCGATGTGTTTTCTCTAGGAATCGTTGTTTTTTGGATTCGCCGTCATACCAGCGGCAACTCTGGCGGCGGCCTTTGAGCCAACCGTAGCGCCGCCAGCCTTGGTGCAGGTCGAACCAACGGTTCAACTCGCCCAAGCGGCTTTCAATCTCCGGATCGATTTCCCGGATCTGATCGATCCAGTTGCGCCCGACCTTCAGTCGATAGAGTGACGGCTGCACGAATACCCAGAAAGGCTGCCAGTGCTGATTCCGCTCAAGCAGAAGCTGGTATTGGAAATAACGAAGCCACGCGTCGGGATAGTTTTTCCGCTGCCATTCGTGGACTGGAATCGGCCGCAGCGGTTGCTCGATCTCGCAGAGCTTCCTTGCCCGACCGCGACGGCGCTGGAAGTGACGGCTGTGATGCACGACCACGCTGCCGATCACCTCCAGAATCGCTACTAGGATTCGACGATCCTGGCGGTCCAGTGCCCGGTCACTCAATGTATAATAGCGACGCCATCCGCGTTGGAAGGGATGCTCCAGTTGTTTGATCGTGTAACGCTTTTGATGCAAGGCATCGAGTTCGCGAGCGGCGGCGATCACCTGCCTATCATGGAAATCATGGGAATTGAGCATGGGGTTGGTTAATATTGGTTTGGTAGTAGTGTTTCACGGCCGGAAAGATTGGGTTGATCAACGGGACTTGCACCCGCACGGCCGCCTTCACAGGGCGGGATGCTACTGTTACATCATGATCAACATTGGAAAATGGCGGCTGTGTCCGGGATCGCACCGGACTCTCCTCGTCTTCAGCGAGGCGCTAATCTGTCTCAGCTACACAGCCGTGGTTCCTCCGCGCGGTCTTCCGCTTATCGGGCGGACGCTCTGCGATTGAGCTACGGAGGATTGGGGAAAATGGGTTGCGGAGGCCGGATTCGAACCGGCGGTGCGCGGCGTATGAAACCGCTGCCTTACCACTTGGCTACTCCGCTGTTTATAAGGGGAATTTGGCACGGCGTCCCGGTGCTGCCCCGGATCGGCAGGGCTTTGGAGGCCCCGCTGCGCAAGCTGACGCCCGCCGCGTTTTGAAATTTGAAAAAATGGTGCGGCCAGCCGGACTTGCACCGGCATTCCCTGAGTGGAAGTCAGGAATCCTGCTGTTAAACGATGACCGCGTTGTATCAAATGAAAACAAACACCGCTGCCAGTCCGGTGATGGACTCGCACCCACAGGAAATTTTCTCGGCGGATCTTTCGGTGTTTCAGGCACACCTCCCATGGCGCGAACTATATAAATACAGTCATGCCGAAGCCTCTGGTTTATCTATCTTCCAGGGTGGGAAATCGGGACAATACATGTCCTTCAGCCAGTCATGAATTCATGACTCGCTTGACAGTGGATTCGCGAGTGGCGACCGTCACTGCGGTTGATCACTCACAGTCCGTCTCTCTCGGGGACTACTCTGGATTGTCGGCCGATTCCGCCCCGTCGTCAGTTGCTGCTGACGGCGGGGTTTTTCACGCCCAGTAGTTTCGTTATCTGAAAATCATGTGGATGGAATGGTTGGTTTGAATGACGGCCACATCGCTGCAAGCCTTGAAATCATTGGGAATAATCGTGAAAACAAAAACCCCGCCGGCTACTGGAGCGGGCGGGGTTCTCGAAAAAATCGATGATCTGAATCAGATCATGAACTACCTGCCTGCCTCCTTGGTAAGAGTATTTTTCTCAAAGCCCAGCTTGGGGGATCCAGTCCCGGAATCGAGACTGTGTCGGATTTCCGCAATGCATGCGAGCATACCCGTAACCTGCGACCAATGGGTCGGCTGAAGTGAGTTGGTATGGATTGTTGAGCGCATGAATTGGTGAAGGTTCAGAACGGGTAATTAGAACTCATGAAGGCGTCAATATAATATTTGTATTTTATTATACTTTTCAAATTTGTGAGAGGTCCGGCAGCTTGAAGCTGCATTCCAAGTAATGTTTCTGATAGTCATTCCGCGCCATGGAGTGCGGCCTGGTCTGCTTCACGTGATGCGGAGTTCTTTGGCATCTCATGGGCTTCCCGCTTCGCGGGCGGACTGAATATCCGCGGTCCGTGCCTGGGCGGGAATGCATTTCCGGCCGTTTCCCGTGGTTGACCCCGTGGGGAGCCATTGGTAGCTTCCGCGCCCCGTCATGAGCGCTGCCCCGAATTACAAAGACACCCTGACCCTTCCGCAAACGACTTTCCCGATGCGCGCGGATCTGGTGCTGAACGAACCCGCCCGCCTCGAAAAGTGGGAAAATGACGGGCTTTACGAGAAAATCCTCGCCCGCCGCCGAGCTCAGAACGCCCCGGAATTCATTCTCCACGACGGCCCGCCGTTCGCGAATGGCGACGTCCACATGGGCACCGCGCTCAACAAGCTGCTCAAGGACCTGGTCGTGAAATCCAAGACCATGGCGGGATTCGCCGCTCCGTTTGTCCCCGGCTGGGACTGCCACGGCCTGCCGATCGAATTCAAAGTCGTCAAGGAAGCCGCCGGTCTGGAGCCTGCGGAGATCCGCCGCCGTTGCACCGAGTTCGCCATGAAATACATCGACATCCAGCGCGGCTCCTTCCGCCGGCTCGGGGTGTTCGGCGATTGGAAAAGCCCGTATCTCACCATGGATCCCGGCTACGAGGCGAGCATCCTGCGGGTTTTCGCGAAGCTCGTGGAAAACGGGAATATCTACCAAGCGAAGAAGCCTGTCCAGTGGTCCTACGGCGCGCAAACCGCCCTCGCCGAGGCCGAGGTCGAATACCAGGACAAGGAAAGTCCGGCGATTTTCGTCAAGTTCCCGCTCGTCTCCGGCGAGCTCGCGGGCCAGGCAAGCATGGTCATCTGGACCACCACACCATGGACGCTCCCGGCCAACCTCGGCATCGCCCTGCATCCGGAATTCACCTACGTCGTCGGGAAATTCATCAAGGACGACGTGGTCGAGACCTTTGTGATCGTCCGCGAACTCATCGGTGCTTTCACCGAAAAAACCGGCTTCGCGCTCGCGGAAACGATCCGCGAAAGCAAGGGCAAGGAATTCGAAGGCTTCGAGGCCGGGCACCCGTTCCTCGACCGCACTTCCAAGCTGATCCTCGCGAATTTCGTCACCACCGAGACCGGCACCGGCGCGGTCCACATCGCTCCCGGCCACGGCTCGGACGACTACGTGGCCGGCCAACAGAATGGCCTCGCCGTGCTTTCCCCGGTCGATAACGAAGGCAAATTCACCGAAGAAGCCGGCCTCGCCGAACTCGTCGGCATGCATGTTTTCAAATCGAACACCCGCATCATCGAGATCCTCGCCGAGAGCGGCCATTTGCTCGGCCAGGAAGTTTACAAACACTCCTATCCGCATTGCTGGCGCTCGAAAACGCCGATCATCTTCCGCGCCGTCGAGCAGTTCTTCATCTCGCTGGACACGCTGCGCGGCCAGGCGCTGACGGAAATCGACAAGGTCGAATGGCTGCCCGCCTGGGGTCGCAATCGGATCTACGGCACCGTCGAATCCCGTCCCGATTGGTGCATCTCACGCCAGCGCACTTGGGGCGTGCCGCTGCCGGTTTTCTTCGCGGAAAACGGCGAGGTCATCATCTCGTCGGAGCTCGCCCTCAAGGTCGCCGATCTCGTCGAAAAGGAAGGCACCAACGTTTGGTTTGAAAAATCCGACGCCGAACTCGCCACGCTGCTAGGCCTGCCCGCCGGCGTGAAAAAATGCCGCGACACGCTCGATGTCTGGATCGACTCCGGCTGCTCCCACGCCGCCGTGCTCGACGCGCATCCGCAGCTCCATTGCCCGGCCGATCTCTATCTGGAGGCCACCGACCAACACCGCGGTTGGTTCCAAAGCTCACTCATGCTCAGCACCGGCTACCGCGGCCACGCGCCTTACAAGACGGTGATGACCCACGGCTTCGTGGTCGATAAGGACAAGAAAAAGATTTCCAAATCCGATGCCGCGAAGTCGGGCAAGCCGACCGACGCCGCGCACTTTTACAACCAATACGGCGCCGACATCGTGCGCTTGTGGGTGTCCTCCGTGGACTGGCAGAACGAAGTTCCCTTCGGCGAGGACCTCTTCAAGCAAGTCGCCGAGCCCTACCGCCGCCTGCGCAACACGCTGCGGATTCTGTTGGGAAATCTCGATGGCTTCAAAGCCGTCGAAAACCCGGAATACACGCTGCTCGACCGCTGGATCCTGGAGCGCCTCCACTCTGTCGTGGCCGAGTGCCGCAGCGCTTATGAAGCCTACGAATTCCGCAAGGTTTTCAACGCGCTCAACAACTTTTGCACGCACGATCTCTCCGCCATCTACATCGATGCGACGAAGGACCGCATGTATTGCGACGCCGCGGATTCCCCTCGCCGCGCGGCCTCGCAAGCGGCGATGCATGAGATTTTCACCAGCATCGCCAAGCTTCTCGCGCCGATCCTCGCCTTCACCGCCGACGAGGCGTGGGAGCACGCGGCGTTCACCAGTGGCACCATCCACGAGCAGGATTTCCCCGAGGCGAATCCCGCGTTTGCGCCCGGTGAGGCGACAAAGCAAGTGGCCCGGCTGTTTGAAATCAAATACGCGATCCAGACCGCCATTGAGGCCTGCATCCAGGCCAAGGAATTCACCCGCAACAACGAGGCTGATGTTTGCCTAACGATCCCGGCATCGGACGCCGCGTTGCTCGATCTCCTCAACGACCGCGCCTTCGCCACCGAGTTTTTTATCATCGCCGGTCTCACTGCTACGGCGGGCGAGGAACTCGCCGCCACCGCCTGCAAGACGGATCACGCGCTGTGCCCGCGCTGCCGCAAGCACGAGCCGCTCGTCGAGAGCGGGATCTGCGAGCGCTGCGACGACGTTTGTAAATAGGCCCCATACGACCGATAGGACCTATCCCTCATGACATTCCCCAAGCTTCTCCTCTTCCTCACCTTCCCGCTCTACGTGCTCGACCAGATCACGAAGTTCTGGACCGTGGGAAAATTTCCACCGCCGTGGTCACCGGACCATTTCGACATCCCGGTGATTGAGAATTTCTTCCACCTGGTGCGGGTGCACAACCAGGGCGTGGCGTTCGGTTTTGGGAATGGAACGGCCTGGGCACCGATTGTTTTCCTGGTCGTGCCGATCCTCGCGTTGACGATGATCCGGATTTTTTGGAAAAAGGGCGTGTTCAATCACCCGCTGTCGAAGATCGCGGTGGCACTGCTGCTGTGTGGGATTTTTGGCAACCTAACCGATCGGCTGGTCCAGGGATTTCTGTTGGAGGATTTCAAATCCGCGAGCCTGTGGCATCGTTTGTCGGAGGGCTACGTGGTGGATTTCATCGCCATCAAGTTGCCGCTCTACGACAAACTCGTGCCTTCGAGCGGTGGCTGGTGGCCGGCCTTCAACGTGGCGGACTCGTGCATCTGCATCGCCGCGTTTCTGTTATTCATCGGCGGTATCCGCGACGAACAGAACGCGAAGAAAAAGGTGGAAGCGTGAGCCTGGCCCGCCTCGGGTAGGTCGTTTGCCGGTTCCGGATGGTCAGGCCCGCGCGGATCCGTGCCCTGAAATTTCAAAACCTTTCCTTCGGTTTCCCCGATCATTTCGGGTGAACTACTAAACCTGCCATAGTTTTTGAATTGACGCTACCACATGTATTCCTAGGATGCCCCCCGTTGCTTCCCACCACTCTTCATGCGTTGCGTCCAATGTGGCTCTCTCAAAGACAAAGTCCTCGACTCCCGCTCTTCCAAAGACGGGACGACGATTCGTCGTCGGCGGGAATGTTTGCAGTGTGCCTACCGCTACACGACCTACGAGCAGATCGAGCGCACCGAGCTGCGTGTGGTGAAGCGGGACGGGGCGTGGGAAGCGCTCAACCGCG